>JAKAJM010000107.1 GCA_021813765.1 Nitrospirota bacterium | reverse complement strand
TGCCGTTTTGATAAGCATAGCCCAAAGCATATTCTCCATACGCATCGCCCTGCGCGGCAGCCAGTCCGTACCAGTGGACCGCTTTTGCGTAATCCAGGCTCACGCCTTTGCCGTAAAGATAAGCATAGCCCAAACTATCTTCCGCGAACGCATTGCCCTGCGCGGCGGACATCCTGAACCAGTGAACAGCTTTTACGTAATCCAGAGGCACGCCTTTGCCGTTTTGATAAGCATAGCCCAAAGCATATTCTCCATACGCATCGCCCTGCGCGGCAGCCAGTCTGTACCAGTGGACCGCTTTTGCGTAATCCAGAGTCACGCCTTTGCCGTTTTGATAAGCATAGCCCAAGTTATTTTCCGCCAACGCATCGCCCTGTGCCGCCGCCAGTCTGAACCAGTGAACAGCTTTTACGTAATCCAGAGGCACGCCTTTGCCGTTTTGATAAGCATAGCCCAAAGAATTTTCTCCATATGCATTGCCCTGCGCGGCGGACATCCTGAACCAGTGAACAGCTTTTGCGTAATCCAGAGACACACCTTTGCCGTAAAAGTAAGCCTTTCCTAAAGCATATTCGCTATATGCATCGCCCTTCGCTGCCTTCTTTTTAAGTGAGTCTGCAGATTCCCCGTGGGCGTAATAAGGCAACTGAAGCATAAAGCCCAAAAAAAGCAACAGCATGACGGATGCTATTTTTAATGTCTTCATGTTATTAACACCCTCTCTTTAAATTCATTTAAATTATCAACCGCTTAATACCAGCGGAAAAACGCGGTTACTGGCCTGCTGCGGGCACGCCGTCGCCAGCCTTCATGGCTTTACCGATTTCCGTCATATCCTGAAACTCCTGTACGGTCGCCTTGTTATAGGCTGCCTGCGCCTTGCGCATGGCCGCCAGCGCTGCCGCCATGGCGCTTTTCATCTCATCGGCCTTTTTCTCGTTTTCCTTGTTTATCTCACGCTGCTTCTGCCGCACGTCCTTCATCTTCGCGGCGTTTTCCGCATCTATGCGCCTCTGCTCCTCCTTTAGCTGCTCCAGCGAGTCCTCCATCTTTTTGTCCGGCTTGGGCGACAGCTTAATCACCTTTTCCTTGGCTTTTATCAGCTTCCTGAGGTTTTTTTTCCTCTCTTCCCGCACGATTTTCATGTTTTTAGCGAATTTCTTCGCCTTCTCCAGAGCGGCCTTATACCTGGCCTCGTACCGTTCATATCCTGCCTTGCCATAAGCGCCTGGCATGGCGGGAGCGGATGGACACTGCACGCCCAACCGGTCTCCGTTCAGGGCCTTGATCGCCTCGTTGGCAAGATAGCCGAACTCGGAGAAATCCGGCTCCTTCTGCTCAAGGGCGGCCATCGCTCCGCCCGAGATGTATGCCGCGCAATTGAGCTGCTTCCACGCCGCTCCGGCGCCTCCCAGGTCGCGGACATTTTCCTCAGGCTTGAGGCCTCTGATGCCTGTGTCCACAATGCCTCCCTTGAGCCCCAGGCCGCTTCCGAGCGATCCCTTCAGGGTCGTTGCGTCCCGGTCCTGAATGAACGTCCTCTTTTGTTCCTCGAACTCTTCTTTACGCCGGTTTGCTTCAGTTTGCGCCTGTTCGTCAAGCTCTTTTTGCCGTTTCTCCCTTTTTAGCTGCTCCTCCCGGATCCGCTGCTGGATCAGCAGCTGTTGCTGATACATCTGCCAGCGCCGCCAATTGAGCCAGTTCTGATTTTGATTGTTATATCCCCCGACCAGGCCGCACGCGGCCTCGCAGCTTGGATACCCGTTAAGGCATTCTCCCATCCCGTTGGGGCACCGGCAGCAGTCGCAACCCACAGGGTTGTCGCAATAGGCGAATGTTTTTTGACTGAAAGAAAACGGTAGCAATAAAAACAGGGCGGCAACAAGCCACTTTGCCGCGGTGGATGGGATGCGTATTGTAATAATTAAATGCGTCTTCCCGATCTTGGTGGAAACAAGTTGCATTTTTTCAAGATCTGCTCATACCAAGCATAAGCCGAGTCCATGTTACACGAAACGCCTGCCCTTGCCCGCTTTTGCCGTCTCCGGACACAAATCTTATGACCTTGCCTGAGTATAAACATATAAAACTATAAAAGTATATAAAAAACCGCTCACAGTTTACATCCCCTTAACGAGAGATATATTTAAATCTAAAGTTTAAATTTTATCAACCAGATAGCGGGTGTGAACATTTGCCGCAGAGGGGAAGTCTAAATCCAAAATCTCTACAGGTTCGTAAAGAAATTTTTCTCCCGGCAAACTAAACCATTGAATATAAAAGGGAAAGCATTATACCTTTGGCATTATCCTTTTGGGATAATGCTCAAAAAAAACCGAAGACAAAGGGCCTGGTTCAGAGGCCGGAAATTCTGCTTTAGCTGGACTGTTTTTGATAGAACCTCAACAGTACTTTCTCGACCTGTACCAAAAAATTAAAATTCGTGTTTTTCTCATTTAAAAGCGCCTTTTTTAAAACGTAAGGTTCATATCTGCCGGCACCATTATTTCCTTGTAATACGTGGCGGGATTTGCCAATTCGACACCATCAACAAAATCTGCGGGCGTCATTCCAAAGAGAGGGACATTGAGAGGACAGGCAAGCAGCTTCGCTCCTTCCTTATAAAGCATAAAGAGCAGTTCCTCGGCTGTGGGCAGCTCCATCTCTTCCATTTTTTTCATGACCGCGTCCCCCATTTCTCGTGGCTGATCGGGCAGGCATTTCAGCTGATTTACTTTGTCTTTATGAACCGCGTTCACCCCGCGGGAGCCGAAAAAAAGAGTGACTTTAGACCCCTCTCTCAGTAAGCTCAGCGCCGTCATGAGCGCGTTGTAAACCTGGCAGAGCTCATCATGAAAACACATTACCGATACGTTTTTTGTAATCTTAGTCATGGCACGGCTCCTTTTTAAGTTTTTTAAAAATTCAGCGTCTTCTTTCTCCCGGATATTTTCCTGTCTTCGTTACTGGACAGCATGCCGGAGCGGGTATGGGTTCCAGCTCTTTCTTGAAAATTTCCACGATCTCAAGCACCATCGGATTTACAAGAAAGTAGCACCTTAGCCTGCCGTCCACGTAATAATCTATAACCTTGTTTGCCCTCAAGACTGAAAGATGCTGGGAGATATTTGGCTGGGCAATGCCAAGGAAATCCTCGAAGTCACTCACGCATTTCACTCCTTTGGCCAGCTCATCCAGAATCTTTATTCTCACTGGATGTGCAATGGCCTTCAAAACCTCTACTTTTTCCAAAAGAGAATCCATCTATTTACCTCTTTAAAAAAATCTATTGGATTTTCAGAATAAAATGCTCGACCATATTTTTATCGCACTTGCGGATATCAAGGCGGCCAGAAGCCATTTCAAAAATCTAGTATGTGTCTTT
Source organism: Nitrospirota bacterium (assembly GCA_021813765.1). Lineage (GTDB taxonomy): Bacteria > Nitrospirota > Thermodesulfovibrionia > Thermodesulfovibrionales > JdFR-88 > JAKAEG01. Next base: position 1,443 of record JAKAJM010000107.1, on the reverse strand, counting down.
CTGCCCACGGCGCCACCCGCGTAAGCCATCGGGATGGCCCCGGAAAGAAGGGCGGCCGCCATATCGAAACGTACCTGCCCGGTCGCGATCTTCCCGATCATGCCCGCGGTTGCTGAAATAAGCCCAATGGTAAGCATGCTGCCCAAGGCGACCCTCAACGGTATCTTTAGGAAATAAAGCATGATGGGAATAATAATGAACGCACCGGCCTGCCCGATCATGCCAAGCAGAAAGCCTGTCACTGCGCCGCAAATGACAGCGAGCGGCATATTGAATTTTACCTGTTCGCTTGAGAGGTCATCATTTGAATAGTTCCTGGGAATGAGCATCATTACGGAAGCAAAGAGGGCAAGCGTCCCGTAAATTACAAGCAGCGGTCCATCACCCATCTTTTTTGAAAAAAGCGAGCCGGCCAGCGATGAGCAAAACAGGGCAAGCCCAAGCGTGAGGACAAGGTCCCTGCTTATCAGCCGCTCCTTCTTATAAAAGAAGGTTGCTGTCAGCGTTGCAAAAAAACCCTGGGTCATGGTAAGACCGGTTATACCCTTGACTCCCAGGGGCGGCAGGCCAAAGAGAGTTGGAATATACAGAAGGAGTGGGAACATGATGATCCCACCCCCTATGCCGAGCATCCCCGAAAGAAATCCTCCCAGGCCGCCTGCTGCGACCAGGAAAAGATAAAGCGGAAGGGGCATCATGCCTCCACGCCTATCCTGACCCCGGAAACAACGCCACTTTCGGCCACGTCTCCTATGTGCGCTGCCAAAATCCCCTCTGCTTCGAGCATCGAAACCAGCTTTTCCTTACTTTCGCGAGGGACGAATATCAGAAGCCCGCCCGATGTTTGGGCGTCATTAAGGAGCACCTTTTGCACATCTGTTACGCCAGTGGCCCATTTTATAAAGGACTCATAATTTTTGAGGTTGGCAATAGTCCCACCCGGCACCACGCCCTGAGAGGCCAGCAGTTCGGCGTCTTTGAAAAAAGGCACACGGCTTGCGTAAATTTCCGCCCTCACGCGGCTTGCCGCAAGCACCTCATTGAGATGGCCAAGCAGCCCAAAGCCGGTGATGTCGGTAGCGGTGCTTACGCCAACATTCATCATTATCTCCCCGGCGCGCTTGTTTAATGTGGCCATTGATTTCATGAACTCGACTATCGCCTCCTGCCCTACACGGCCCGCCTTTACGCCGGTTGAGACTATCCCGGTCCCTATGGGTTTTGTAAGGATAATGGCATCGCCCTGCCTGGCCTTCGAGTTGTCAAGTATCTTGCCCGGATGGATGAGGCCCATGACCGTGTAGCCGAATTTGGGCTCCTTGTCCTTGATGGTGTGCCCGCCTATGATGGGCACCCCAGCCTCGGCCATCTTGTCTATCCCGCCCTGCATTATCTGCTTCAAAACGGGGAAGAAATCCGGATCTCCAGGGAACATGGCCACAT
>JAKAJM010000045.1 GCA_021813765.1 Nitrospirota bacterium | reverse complement strand
CCTACAATGACTATCCTCTTTGGCATTTTCCCACTTGTCCTTTCTTTGTTTTATTTTATTTTTTTCGCAATGATGCTCCAGTAATCTCCCCGCTCCTCGACCTTCACCAGCTCCTGCCCGACTTTCTGGAGCCAGGCCGGCGCGTCCACGCTCGTCCCTTTCTCAGAGGACAAGATCTCGATCACGGTCCCGACGCTCTCCTGCTTCATCGCCTTGATGAGTTCCATGAGCGGGCCGGGGCAGGCCGCTCCACGAGCGTCAATGGTCTTGTCAATTTTAATATCGGCCATTTTTACCTCCTTTCTCCCCAATTTTTATGTCTAGTTTATTTAAAAAGTGAAATTTTAGCAATAGTTTCTCTTGATTCATGGAAACCCGGCGGGATGCTTGATTGAAATCGGGGCTGGAAGCAGACAGAACAACTTCCACCCGGCGGCGTATCGGAAGCCGGAGCCAGAAGGATCAGCCTCCCAAGTCATTGGTTTATAAGGATATTGCCGGTTATACGCCATAATGAAAAAAGGTTGTCCTGGGACAGCCAGGAGCTACGTCAGCCTGCTTAGCTGCCCGGCATAAATGACGGCCAGCCTTACTATGAACCCTCCCAAAAGCACCATGGAGGCGCTCAGGTCCATCCGAAGTACGGTCAGAAAAGACATATCCTTGTGAGCGTCCTCCCTGATGTCCACAAGCTCCAGCACAAGGGCCACCGGAAGCAGTATGGCAAGAAGAAAAATGGCCATCCAGTAGGGGAAAAATTCGCTCCGGTAGTCAAAAAAAGGCATTATAGACGCCCTTGAGGCCTCGGTGGAGACATAATGCCCATAAAAAAACAGCGCAAGGATCAGGATTTCGGCAAATATCAGCCATATGTCCACCTTCGTGAAAAAGAGCTTTATCGCGCGGTCCCTGGACACTATTATGATAACGGCAGCGCCGGTGGAAAGGGCGGATGCCATGAAGAGCACCGGCAGCACCGGGGAGTTCCAAAGCGGCCTGGCGATGAAGGAACTTAGTAGTACACCGGTATATATGCCAAGGAATATCCCCAGGCCAAAGTTCGTTCCGGCAAGCTTCCTTAAATGAGGGCGGAGCCTGGCCGATAGCGCAATGAGGCGCCAAAGCCTCAGGATGCCCCTTTTGTCCTCCGGGACGGCGGCAAGCCCGTAAATGAAACTGACCGGAATTATTATGCCCACGCCCCATGCGCCCCACGACATGGGGGATGCGGGCTGAAAGGACAGGTAGAACCAGAAGGAGTTAAACGGCCTTCCAAGGTCCAGCAGGATGAAAAGCATTCCAAGCGCCAGAATGAAAGGCGCCATCAGGGGGCCCATGTAGCAGCATGCCGCTTCGCTATGCGTGAATCCGCTCCTCCTGAAGTTGATCACCGCAGACAGCACCAGTATGCCCGCGGTTACCCCGCTCAGGAAAAGATACGTGGCTATCCTCCAGTCCCAGATATGGAGATAGGGATAGGCTATTGCATTGACGCCGGTTATAGAAGTTTCCATTTAGCCGCCTCCCTACTCCGGTTTCCCGAATTTCCTTATGTAATGGACCCGGGGCTTTGTGCCGGCGCCGGCCAGAAGGACATAGGAGGCGTATCCGCGAAGGAGCCGGCTGACTTCGCTCTCAGGGTCTTCAAGGTCGCCAAATATCCTGGCCCTTCCCGTGCAGGTGGACACGCAGGCAGGCTCTTCTCCTTCCTCAAGCCTCTCGAAGCAGAAAGTGCATTTGTCCGCATAGCCGTGATCCGGGTCTATGTACCTGGCGCCATAAGGGCATGCGGCAATGCAGGCCTTGCAGCCGACACACCTCATTCGGTTGACCAGCACTATGCCGTCATCTCGCTTGTAGGAGGCCCCCGTGGGGCAGTTCTGGACGCAGGTCGGGCTGTCGCAGTGATTGCAGAGCTCGGGGCGCAGCTCCATCCTCAGATCGGGGAACACCCCGTCCACCTCTTCGACCACCCTCGTCCTGAAACATTCCGGGGGCACCCCGTTTTGCGTCTTGCAGGCGACGATGCAGGCCATGCATCCCACGCACCGCCTCTGGTCTATAACCATGGCGTATCCGGGCATCTTCTTTTCTCCGTTATGTCTCAAGCACCGGTTTCACGAAATTGCACCTCATCCCCGTGGAACCGCAGACCGGGTCAACGGCGTATCTTGTTATGAGCCCCTGGTCGTCCGCGCCCTTTTTATAAGCCCTTGACAGGCTTTTGTCTCGGCTTCCGAACCCGTGGACCATATATATGCAGTCCGGCCTGATGCGTTCGGTGACCTTTGCCCTCACCCTGTCCGACCTTTGGCCGTCCTGGTTCTCAAGCCTTATGTACTGCCCGCCCTCAATCCCTAACCTGTCGGCAGCGCCCTTGTTGATCCATGCCTCATTTTCCCTGAACAGCTCCCAGAGCCTTTCGTTGTTCGTGGTCTTCGTAAATGTATGGACGGGGCTCCGTCCGTATATGAGCCTGAACCATCCCTCCGCGGGCTGCTTAACGCGCGAGTATACGGGGATCGGGTCAAAACCCTTTTTTTCGAGCTCGCGGCTGTAGAGCTCTATCTTTCCGGAAGGCGTACCGAACACGGGCTGGTTTTCCGCAGTGATATAAGGGTTGTCCGTGCCACTGAAGGATACGACCCCCTTTGACCTGAGCTCGCCATAGTCCACTTTCCAGAAGGCGCATTCACTCCTGATCTTCTCCTCAAGAGTGCCCCAGGGATAATAGCTGCCAAGTCCCATCCTGACCGAAAGTTGTCTGGCTATCCACCAGCCGGGCCTGGACTGGTACATGGGCGGAACCGCAGGCTGCCTGATCGAAGCTGTCAGCATCCTGTCTCTCTGCACGTATACCTCGTCATGCCGCTCCAGGTATGTGCACTCCGGCAGGATGACGTCGGCCATCATCGCGGTGTCAAAGGGCATAACGTCAATGGCCACCAGAAGGTCCAGCCCTCTTATTGCCTCCGCCGTTTCCCTTTCATTCGGCATGGCCTTAAGCAGGTTGGTGCCCGCCACAAGCCAGCCTTTCACAGGGTAAGGTTTGCCGGTCCTTGTGGCATCCCTTATGGCGTTTGTCACTCCTTCGGCGCCCGCAGACAGGTATTTCCCGGAAAGAGGCGGTTTTTGAGGTTCCGGGAATTCCTCCTTTTGAGGCGGAACAGGCAGGGACGATCTGGTCTTCAGATAGAGGCCGCCCCGCCTGCCCCATGTGCCCAGTATGGCATTTAGTATCGCCAGGCACCTTTCCCTTTGAACGTCATTTCCATGCCAGGAGGAATGCCTTCCGGGATGCACGCACACATTGGGCCTGTTCCGGCCAAGCTCTCTGGCCGTCCTCACAATAAGCCGCGCCGGCACCTCGGTTTCAGACGCGGCCCATTCCGGGGTATACTGCCCAACATGGGACCGGAGGCTGTCGAAGCCAGACGCATACCGCTCCACATAAGCTCTGTCATAAAGGTCCTCGTTTATCAGAACGTTCATCCACGCAAGCATCAGCGCGGTATCAGTGCCAGGTTTTACAGGCAGCCACCATTTTGCCTTCCCTGCGGCGGTCGAGAACCTGGGGTCGGCCACAATGAGCCTGGCGCCTTTTGAAAGGCCTTCTACGAAGTCCTGTACCTGGGAGTTGTGCATGTTCTCGCCAAGGTGGGAGCCGAAGAGGGCGATCACCCTGCTTCCCGCCAGGTCCACGCGCTCGGGAGTCCCCGGGTCCTCGCCGAAGGTAAGCTCAAAGGCCGCTATTCTTGGCCCCCTGCACTGCGCAAAGGACGGGAAAGCGAAGTTGGGCGTCCCGAAGCCCAGGATGAGGGGCACAAAATGGGCGGTGACGGAGCCGTGGGCGAAAAAGGCCAGGGATTCCGGACCATACCGGGTCTTGATCCTGTCCATTTTTTCGGCCACATAGCCCAGGGCCTCATCCCACGAGGCCCTTTTGTATCTGCCCTCTCCGCGGCCTCCGCAGCTAATCAAGGGGTATTTGAGCCTGTCTTCATCGTACAGGAGTCCGACCCCGGCATTGCCCCTGGCGCACAGTCTTCCGCGGCTGTTTGGGTGCAGCGGATTGCCGTAAAGTGTCACAACCCTGCCGTCCGCTACCTTTGCCACCAGACCGCATTTCCAGAAGCACATCTCGCAATAGCTGGGAATGTACCTGGCATCCCGGTCTATCCTGACGCCGCTTGCGGCCAGCAGGCCCAGCAGATCCCCGCCTGCCACCCCGGCCGCAGTGATCCCTGCAGCCATGGAGAGCCTGAGGAAATGTCTGCGGGTAAGTTCCATCCAGCCAGCCCCCAAAAATTCATGCTCTTTTTCTTTTCAGGCCGTCATCCGGGCGGCCAAGGAAAAAAACCGCCTCCCCCTTTTTGATCTGCTTCCGCCCTGATTTTTAATGCAGCCTGATTAAATGGTAGCACTTATGAATTTATTTCCAAATCCTCAGGCCTCTGTTTATGGCCCTTGCGGTTGACAACAGGTTTTCGGGTGTTAAATTTTAATCAGGAAAAGCAAAAAGCAAAGAAACGCACCGGCAGTTTTTTGCAAAAAAACCCCGTAACAACAAAGCAAAGACAAAAATCCAAAAAGCTTTCTTGAACACTTAAAAAACCCCATGCCCACCGCGGGCCAAACGCAAAGGCCGGGCTTATGAGAAAAAAAACAAAAGCCTTAAGCTTCTTTTTATTGTTTTTTGCCGCGCAAGCTCTGCCTGCCTCCGCACAGCCCGTTTTGCAGAGCGTCTTTCATAACGGCGGAGTGGGGAAATGCACCGGCTGCCATACCATCCACAGGGCGCCCTCGATAGCCAACGGCACGGCCACCCAGAGCGGCCCTTATCTGCTCAGAGGGACGGACCCGGGCTCTACCTGCCTGAACTGCCATCAGGCGTCCAACCTGCCAGGCCCCACCGCCCAGTACATAAGCACCCCGGACTCCGAGATGCCAAAGGGCGTCCCCCCAAAACAGATGACGCCAGGCGGAGACTTCGGCTGGCTTAAAAAGTCCTACACATGGATGTCGGGGACAACAATCGAGACCGATCCCGGATATATGCACGGGCATGACATCGTGGCGGTCGATTACGGGTATGCCGCCAGCCCGGTCATGACCGTGGCGCCTGGAGGCACGTTCCCAGCTTCCGACCTTACATGCATAAGCTGCCACGACCCGCATGGCGAATACCGTAGAACGGCAAACGGAACGATCGTCTCTGATGCGCTTCAGAACGCCTGCGCCTCCGGCTCCTACGACACCAGCCCGGACCCTACCCCAAACTGCCCCGTGGGCGACTACAGACTGCTTGGGGGCATCGGGTATTCGCAGATGGGTGTAGACCATACATTCGCTTACGGCCCGCCTGTTGCCGTTGCCCCTTCCGACTACAACAGGTCCGAGGCGATGACCCAAACCCGTGTGGCATACGGCGAAGGCATGTCCGAATGGTGCGCCAATTGCCATCCTGCCTTCCTTAACAGCAATCCAAACACTCTGAGCGCCTACCGCCACCCGTCCGGAAATGGCGCAAAACTGAGATTCATCGCAAGAAATTACAATATGTATATAAAAACAGGTGACCTCTCCGGGACCATAGCCACGTCCTATCTTTCCCTTGTCCCCTTTGAAGAAGGCACTTCGAACTACGATGTACTAAAAACCCATGCGAAAACAGATAATTCCTATCTTACCGGCCCCGATGCAAACAGTAATGTAATGTGCCTTACCTGCCACAGGGCGCACGCCTCCGGCTGGGACTTCAATCTCCGCTTCGGTCCGGTTCAGCAGACCTTTCTCACGGCAGACCCTGGAGGCCAGCCGGCCTGGCCCGGCACCGATGCATCCGGGAATGCATCACAGGCCATGGGGCGCACCCAGGCGGAGACGAGCAGGGCATATTACGATTACCCCGCAAGCAGGTTTTCCCCTTATCAACGTTCCCTTTGCAACAAATGCCACATTCAGGACTAAAAAGAAAGATGACACATTTGAACGCAAAAATAAAATGGTCCTAACTTGAAAGAAAACTCTTAAGAAGGCCTGTAACCAGGTTTTCCCTGGCCGCAATTTCAAGCTTTTTAGAACATGAAAAAATATCTTCCGGCCCCCGGGCAGCCCCGTCAAAGTGAAGCTCCATGTGGGGGAAGATGCCTAATACCGGGACACCGGCCAGTTCCCTTATGATGCCGGGGTTCGTGCGCTGCGACTGGTCTTCGGGGTCTGCGGGGGCCTGATGGTTGATTATGATGCCCGCCACCCTGGCGCCGGCATCAAGGGCGCACCTCACCGTAAGGAGCGTATGGTTTATGGTCCCCAGGGAGGGGGCTGCCACTATGACAAGCGGCAGGCCCAGCTCCAGCGCCAGGTCCAGCACGTAATATACTCCCTCCGACTGCGCGTAGCGGCCCCGCGTTAACGGCACCAGAAGGCCGCCTATGCCCTCAACCACCAGCGCTTCATACCGGCCGCCCAACCTTTCGAACCGGCTTTTTATCTCCTTTATGTCTATGCTGGAGCCTTCGGCGGCCGCAGCCGCAAGCGGCGCAAGCGGCGCCTCAAAACGGTAAGGAACCACCCAGTCTACGGGCTCTTCCATCTCCGCCAGCTCCCTTAAAAAAGAGCCGTCCGCCGGAAACAGCGCCCCGCCCGGCCCGCTGCGCCGGCACCCGGACTCAAGCGGCTTCATCGCACCCACACGCAGCCCTTCACCTTTAAGGAGGCGGATGAGCGCCCCGGCCACAACCGTCTTCCCCACAGCCGTTCCGGTTGCCGTTATGAAAAAACCTTTAGCGTTCATCCGGTCCTAAAAAACCCTGCTTTCAACAGCATAGACCTGCCCGGTCACGCACCGCATCCCGGCCAGGGCCGCTATGAAGGACGCCGCTTCTTCGGGGTCGGAAAGCCTGCCAAGAAAACTTTCTTCCCTGGCCCTCTCCATTGCAGCCTTCGCGTCCGCCCCCATGCGCGTGGGCATGTACCCCGGAAGGACCGCATTGACCTGAATATTGTGCCGTCCAAGCTCGGCGGCCGCGCTTACGGTAAGCCCGATAAGGGCGGCCTTTGAGGCGCTGTATGCGGCCTGCCCCTTTTTCCCTTTCACACCCGAATATGAGGATATGTTTATTATGTGTCCGCCGCCCGCCCCTGTCATGACTGGGACAAGCGCCCTCATGGTATTGAAAGCACCGGTCAGATTTGTCCTCATTACCTCATCCCATTGGACAGACCGCTGTTTTACAAGAAGGGCATCCATCGTTATGCCCGCGCAGTTGATGAGCGCGTCAAGTCTTCCAAATCTGCCGGCAACGGCCAGGGCCATCGCGTCCACCTGCGCAGGGTCGCCCACGTCAGCCTGAATGGCGATGGCCCCGCCGCCGATCCGCTCTGCGAGCTTTTCCGCCCTTTCCCTGTCCGTGTGAAAATTTATGGCCACCCTGTACCCGGATCCGGAGAGCCTGATCGCAAGCCTGCTGCCAAGCCCGCCCGTGCCCCCCGTGATGAGCGCTGTCTTTCCGGAGCCGGTCATGATGGAAAAAATATATCAGATGCCAAAAATTAAAAGCAAAAAGGAAAAATGGAAAGATGGAAGGACCACAGAAAAAAGAAAGAAAAAAACCCATTTGAATAGTTAAATGGCTTTCGGTTATCATGTTACTTCCATATGAAAGCGGTTGAAAAAACAGAGATAGAAGGCGCACCCAGGCCGAAACGGGGGAAGGTCCGGGACGTTTACGACCTTGGGGACAAGCTCCTCATCGTGGCCACGGACAGGGTGAGCGCCTTTGACGTGATACTGCCTGACGCCATCGCGGAAAAAGGCAAGATACTCACCGCCATATCGCTTTTCTGGTTCCGCCAGACTGAGGATATCATCGAAAACCATATAATCTCTACGGACGTTGCCGATTTCCCCGCCCCATTCAACAGGCATCGCGAGCTTCTGGAAGGCAGGAGCATCCTTGCAAAAAAAGCCCGCGTTCTGCCCGTGGAGTGCATCGTGCGGGGATACCTTTCAGGCAGCGGCTGGAAGTCCTACAGGGAGACAGGCTCGGTCTGCGGCATAAAGCTGCCCGCCGGGCTGAAGGAATCCTCAAAGCTTCCGGAGCCTCTCTTTACCCCGAGCACAAAGGCGGAGCAGGGGCACGACGAGAACATTTCCTTCGAGGAGTGCCAGAAGACTGCTGGGGCCACGGAGGCCCGCATGCTCAAGGACTATTCACTCAAAATATACGAACGGGCCCGCTCCATGGCCCTGAAAAAAGGCATCATCATAGCGGACACCAAGATGGAATTCGGAACCCTGGATGGCAGGCTCATCCTGATAGACGAGCTCCTTACGCCCGACTCCTCGCGGTTCTGGTCCGTCCAGGGCTACCGCGAAGGTGCTGGGCAGGACAGCTTTGACAAGCAGATAATAAGGGACGCCCTTATATCCATGGACTGGGACATGAGGCCGCCTGCCCCCAGGCTGCCAGAAGAGGTCCTCCTCAAGGCCACCGCAAGATACAGGGAAATACTTAAGACTCTCACGTCCTGATGCCCGCCGTAATCAGCGTAGAGGCCCTCACAAGGAAGTTCGGACAGCTCACCGCTGTAGATGGCATATCCTTCCAGGTCGAGGAAAAGACCATATTCGGCTTCCTGGGGCCAAACGGCGCAGGAAAGACCACGACCATAAGCATTCTCTGCACACTCATCAACCCCACCTCCGGCAGGGCCATCGTAAACGGGCATGACTGCAAAAAAGAGCCACGGCTGGTAAGGAGCTCCATCGGGATAGTGTTCCAGGACAGCACGCTGGACAAAGACCTCACGGCCTATGAGAACCTTGTGTTCCATGCCTATATATACGGGGTGAAGAAACAGGAGATAAGGAAAAGAGCGGAGGACGCGCTTCGCTTCATGGGCCTTTTTGAAAGGAAGGACGACCTTGTAAAAAGGTTCTCGGGAGGGATGAAAAGGAGACTGGAAGTGGCCAGGGGCCTGATCCACAGGCCCAGGGTGCTTTTCATGGACGAGCCTACCCTGGGGCTGGACCCCCAGAGCCGCGCTCACCTGTGGGAGGCCATCTCCGGGCTTCCAAAAGAGCACGGCGTGACCGTGTTCATGACCACGCACTACATGGATGAGGCGGAGGTGTGCGACCGGCTTGCCATAATAGACGGGGGCCGGATCATCGCCCAGGGCAGCCCCGGGGAGCTCAAAAGGTCCCTGGGCGGCGACATCATCTTCCTTAAGACCGCGGATAACAAAAAGGCAGCTCTAAAGATAAAGGAGGCCCTGGGCATTACGCCCGGGGAAAAGGAAGGCGAGCTCTTCCTTGCAAGCGGACGGGCCGAGGAGCAGATACCGGCGGTCATAAGGGCATTGCCGGACCTCGTGCTTTCGGTCCGGTTCCAGAGGCCCACGCTCAATGACGTGTTCCTTAAGTTCACGGGCAGGGAGATAAGGCAGCAGGACGTGCAGGGCCCGGACTCGCTCAAGGAAGACCTCAGGGCCTATGTGAGGAGACATTGACCGACCTGAACGCCATATACGTGATAGTCATGAGGGAGCTTAAAAAGTTCGTCAGGGAGAAAAGCCGTCTCGTCTCTTCAATTGCGAGGCCTCTCATCTGGCTTTTCCTTGTCGGCGCTGGCATGAGCAGGCTGGTGGGCCCCAGGACGGGAATGCCTTATACGCGGTTCATCTTCCCGGGGATACTTGGCATGACGATCCTTTTCAGCTCCATATTCTCCTCGATATCGATAATCTGGGACAAGGAGTTCGGTTTCCTGAAGGAGATCCTGGTGGCCCCCGTGCGCAGGTCCTCCATAGTGATAGGCAAATCCCTGAGCGGCACGGCGGTGTCCTCCATACAGGTCTTTATTGTGCTCATGATGTTTCCGGTCATAGGCGAAAGGCTCTCTTTTTTCCAGGTTGCGCTTACGCTCCTGGTGGGAATGCTCGTCTCCTTCTCCATATCCTCTTTTGGGATAGTTATCGCCACATTCTATGAGAATTACGAGAGCTTCAGCGTGATCATGAACTTCATCATAATGCCCATGTTTTTCCTCTCCGGGGCAATGTACCCGGTAAAGCTGCTGCCCGGGGCTTTAAAGTGGGCCTCCAGGCTGAACCCTCTCACATATGGAGTAGACGCGCTTAAAAACATCATGTTCCATGCGGGCGCCGGGGCGATGGGCCCGGATTTCAGCTTCACCCTGGACATGCTCGTGATCCTGTTAAGCTCCGCGGCCTTTGTCCTTCTGGCCTCGGTCTTTTTTGAAAGGAAACAGTAAAAAATCATGATAAGCCATTTCATTGACATGTTTTTGCATCTGGACGTAAGTCTTGGGGAGGCTATCCGCCATTACGGGCAGTGGGTCTATCTGCTTCTTTTTTTGATAATCTTCTGCGAGACGGGTCTTGTGATCACCCCGTTTCTTCCCGGGGACTCCCTGCTTTTTGCCGCGGGCATGTTCGCGGCCGCCACCGTGCTGGACATAAAGGTGCTGTTCCCGCTGCTGTGCGCAGCCGCGGTAACCGGCAACATGCTTAACTACCAGATAGGATACTTTGCCGGGCCAAGGGTGTTTCATTCCACGAAGGTCCGTCTCCTGAACAGAAAACATCTTGAGGAGACCCACCGCTTCTATGAAAAATACGGGCCGGCAACCCTTGTTATAGCCAGATTCCTGCCGGTAATACGCACTTTCGCCCCCTTTCTTGCCGGCGTGGGCGAAATGGGCTACGTGCGCTTCTTCATTTACAACGCGGTTGGCAGCCTGGCCTGGGTGTCCCTGTTCATGTTCGCCGGTTATTTCTTTGGAAACGTCCCCTCGGTGAAAAAACACTTCACTGCGGTCATAATGGCCATCGTGGTCATATCCGTTTTGCCCTCGGTGATCGCGTTTCTCCGCAGGAAGAAAAATATCTGACGCCGCAGGGCGGCCCGTCCTGAAAACCCGGGCCGTACCCCTTTGCCCTCCTGGTTTACAAACCCGGATTTTCTGATAAAGTTTCCGTATGGGCATCAAACGGATAGCCTTCATAGAGCCTAACACGCCAGGCAGGCATGTTTTCAGCAAGATCAGGATACCCAGGCTGGGCGCGCTCCTGCTTGCCACAATAATGAAGGCCAGGGGTTACGAGACACGCGTGTTCCTCGAGGATCTCGCGGAGCCAGACTGGTCTTACATAGAGAACTCCGACGTCCTTTGCATCTCGGCCATTACCAACACCGCGCAGCGCTCATACGCCATAGCGGACAGGTTCAGGAAACTGGGCATGCCGGTCATAATCGGCGGTGCGCACCCTTCCTTCATGCCGGAGGAGGCGCTGGGCCACGCGGATTTCGCCGTAAGGCAGGAGGGGGACGAGAGCCTTCCTGAGCTCATAGACCATCTTGACGGCGGCAAGGCCGGGGTCGAGGAAATAAAAGGCATCTCATACAGAAATAAGGGCGGCATCGTCCATAACCCCTCAAGGCCCTTCATCTCTGAGCTTCTCAATGTCCCAAGCCCTGATTTCTCGCTGGCCCACGGCTGGAAACCCGGGGACGTCTATCCGGTCTCAAGCTCAAGGGGCTGTCCATTTCAGTGCCGGTTCTGTTCCGTTATCCAGATGTTCGGAAAGAGATACCGCTTCCGGACGGTCGAGGCCACGCTGGAAGACCTGAGGACCCTTAAGGGCATAAAGGGCACGGTCTTTTTCGTGGACGACAACTTCGCCGCCAACAAGCCCCGCACGAAACAGCTGCTGCGCGGCATGATCTCCGAAAAACTGAACCTTCGCTGGTCGGCGCAGGCCAGGGTGGATGTAGCTGGCGATCCCGAAATGCTGGGGCTCCTGGCCGACGCGGGCTGCTCGAAGCTCTTCATAGGGTTCGAGTCGATAAATCCGCGCACGCTGGAGATATATAACAAAAAGCAGGACCTGGACCAGATCAAAAATTGCATAAAGGCGCTTTCCGAGTACGGGATAGGCATACACGGGATGTTCGTCCTGGGCGCGGACACCGATGACGTGCAGACCATAAGACAGACGGCCGATTTCGCTAAGGTGCTTGGCAGAGGCACGCTCCAGCTCATGATGCTTACCCCGTATCCGGGGACCCCGATATATGAAGATCTCGAATCACAGGGGCGCCTGCTCCACAAGAACTGGCTCAAATACGACGGGCTGAACGCCGTCTACAGGCCGGCCATGATGAGCCCGGAGGAGCTCCATATCGAAACGCTCAAGGGGCTGGGAAAGTTCTATTCCTGGCGGTACATCATGGCCCAGTTGAAGGGGTTGGACTTCTACCACGCCGCGCTGGGCCTTTACGGCAAGCATGCCGTCCGCCTGGCCCTGAAGAGCGCAAAGAACTACCTTGAGGATGCCGTTATGGGAAAGATGGCCGCCCGGTTCCCGTCAACAAAACCCTTTGGCCAGGCCCACCCGGAGCCTTTTTAACCCTTCACTTGCCCTTTCAGGATGTCCAAACCAGCGCCGCTTTTTTCTTAGCGCCTGTCAATGCTCAGGGGGCCGGACCCGAAATGGGCTATCATGAGCGCGGCTCCGAGCATGGAGATATTCTTCATGAAATTCACGTACTGTATGCCCGCCTGCACGGGATTTGAGACGGCCCAGAAATTGTGGATCATGAGGGTGACGGGCACCAGGAAGATGACGATAAGCCAGGCTCCGAGCCTTGCCTTGTAGCCGGCAAGGATGCTGAGCCCGCCCAGAAAGCTGACCACCCCGGCAAAAGGGACCGCCAGGTGAGCCAGGGGCACCCCTTTGCCGGCGGCAAAGGATATCATCTTTCCGGTGAAATGGCCGGGGGCCGAGACAATGAAGATCGCAGCATAGAGGACCCTGCCTGCCAGGACAACATATTTCATCGCGAACCCTCCTTTTTCACCTGAAAAAAACTTTTCACTGAAAAACCCGGGGACCCGCACTGCAAAACCAAAAACATTTTTCCCGTTTGCCGCGTATCACGGCAAACGGGAAAAAACAAGAGCCCTTGAACTATTTCTTGCCGAGGATGGAGTCCTTGGCGGCCTTCGCCACGCGGAACTTCACGACCTTCTTGGCCGGTATCTTTATGGCCTGCCCGGTCTGCGGGTTTCTGCCGGTGCGGGCCTTGCGTTGCACGAGGACGATCTTGCCTATGCCGGGAAGCGTAAAGGAATTTTTCGCCTCTTTGTAGGCAAGCTTCGCGATCTCGTCAAGGACGGCCACCGCCTGGGTCTTCTTGATCTCAACTTTCTTTGCAATGTGCTCCGCAATCTGAGACTTGGTCATCGCCTTTGTCGCCATTTCGTACCCTCCTCATTAAATGATAAATAAAATAAAAGCTCCATTATAGTATAGGGAATCCGTCTAAAAATCAAACCCTGCTTCCTTGAAAAACAGCAATTTTAATGATACAGATTAAGAATGGGAGATGTTTACATAAAAAAAGCGGAGCTTACACGGGAGCAGCTTATTGAAGAGCTGGCCGAGATGCGCCACAGGATGGCCGACGTGGAGAGGTGCCGGAAGGACTTTCTGGCTGTCCAGAGCAAATACCATGGCCTTCTGGACGCCTCACCGGACCCGATGATATTCGTCACACGCAATTACGAGATCATATTTGCCAACGCCCAGGCGGAGGAGCTCTTCGGGTACAGGCAGGACGAACTGGTCTGCCAAAGCCTTGGCATACTTATTCCCAAGAGGTATCACAGGATGCACAGGAACTTCGCCGAGGAGTTCTTCTCGAGCCCGAGGAGACGCCCCATGGGGGAGGGGCTCAAGCTCTACGCGTTAAAAAAGAACGGGGATGAGTTCAGGGTGGACATAAGCCTGAGCCCGCTTAAGCTCAACGGGGAGCTTGTCACGGTGGCTGCGATAAGGGACATAACCGAGCGGATCAAGCAGCAGGACATGGTGGAGAAGAACTATTACTTCCAAAGGGTTCTGGACTCGATCCTCAAGATATCGCTCGAGACCGCCCCGTTAAGCCAGAAGCTTTCCAGGGCCCTGGAGCTGGTCCTCTCGGTGCCGCACCTGGCACTGGAAATGAAAGGCTCTGTCTACCTGGTTTCCAGGGAGTCCGCAGAACTTATCCTCACGGCAAACAGCGGGCTTAGCGAGGGGCAGATAGCCGCCTGTTCCAGGGTGCCGCTTGGGAAATGCCTTTGCGGGGAGGCCGCGCAAAAATGCGAACTGCTCTTTACGGACTGCCCCGGCGCGGGGCACGAGATACAGTTCGAAGACACCTTTCCCCACGGCCACTACTGCGTCCCCATAGTCTCCGGGGGAAGGCCCCTCGGCCTGATAAACGTCTACCTGCGCGAGGGGCACAAGAGAGACCCTGACGAGGACGCCTTCCTCATCTCCGTTTCGGACGCGTTTGCCGGCATGATAGCCAGGGATGAGACGGAGAGGGAGAAAGAGAGGCTGCAGGCGGACCTCGCCCAGACCGAAAAACTGGCCGCCCTGGGGAGGATCACCGCCAATGTCGCCCACTCTATCAGAAACCCCCTGACCTCGGTGGGTGGGTTTGCCAGAAGGCTCCAGAAAAAGCTGAACGCGGGAAGCGCTGAACGGGAGTATTCAGATTTCATTGTCGAGGAAGTGGCCGCCCTGGAGAAGATACTTTCGGGCGTCCTTTCCTACTCGAGGGTAGCCCCCGAGCACCTGGAAGAATACGACATGCGGGATTTGTCCGATTTCGTTTTGTCGATGTACGCGGACGCGCTTAAGGAGCATTCAATAGCCGTCGTCAGGACCTACAGGGAGGTGCCCAATATCCTCATGGACAGGCAGCGGGCGCAGGAGGCGCTTGAAAACGTCATTATAAACGCCATCGACACTATGCCCTCCGGAGGGAAGCTAACCGTGGAAATATCCGAGATAACGGCAAGGGAGCAGCCCTATGTGGTTGTAAAGGTCAAGGACACCGGTGCGGGGATAGAGAAAGAGATAGCAGACCGGATATTCGAGCCGTTCTTCTCGACAAAGGCGGAAAAAGGCGGCTTCGGCCTGGGCCTTTCGATAAGCAGGAAGATAGTCGAGGAGCATGGCGGGTTCATTTCGGTTGAAAGCAAACCCGGAGAGGGCTCGGTTTTTTACCTCCATTTTCCTGAAAAACGCCAAAGCCAGGAAGCTGTCCCCGGAGCGGGTGTTGTAAGCGGGCTCTCTTCATGATAAAAATTAATCAGAAGACCCGTCCCTTGAAAAGGAGGAATCGGCCATGAAAAGACCGGCAGAAAAGACGGACGCTTTTTTGGACCTGATGGTGGACTGGCAGACGCTCGAGGGAGATATGATGATATACGCCGAAGCCGAGGCGGCAAAGACCAGAAACGCCCTGGAAAAGACTATGGCCCAGGTGATAGGGCTTGAGGCACGGAAGCGCTGCACCATACAGCAGATGATCGTAGAGAGCGTGAAAAAGGAAGCGGCTCACCTGGACCCGGAGGATATACAGAGCCTTGTGGGCCACATAAACCATCTATTGGAGGCAGAGGAAAAGGAGCTGCCCCTGGCCGAGGCTGCCCTGCAAAAAAGCGAACTGTTCATCTCAAGATATCTGCTTAATTATCTTATCGCCGACCTTAAAAAGGGAAATGAGCTGCTCAGGCAGTTTGCCGATGAACTGAAAGCGGCCACCATTTCCACCTCCGTGACATCAAAGATATATGGTCCTGGCCAGGAATAGGAGGAGGCCCGGGTCCCGCAAGGCATGAGATACGAGGCCCTTTCCCTTTCCGTCCCCTACGGCAAGCTGAACGCCCTCAAGGTGCAGCTCGGCCTGACAGTGGACGCCCTGGCGGAACTGGCCCCCTACAGGAAGGCCTTCATCGAAAACAGCCGGGCCTTCTCAGGCTACTTTTACGAGGTCTTCATGGGCATACCGGACACCAGAAAGATCATCGAGGGGCTTGAGGACCCGCAGTCGCTCAAGGACGCATGGGCAAACTGGTTCCGGACCGTATTCATGCTGGAGCTGGACGAAAACTTCCTGGCTTACCTGTGGAGGATCGGCATAAGGCACGTGGAGGTGAACCTGGACCAGAGGTACACCAACCTGGGCTTTTCGGTCGTCAGGCAGTTCTGCCGGCAGGTGATAGAGAAGGAGGTGCCACCCTCCTCGGCGGCCAGGGTGACCTTCGTGATAGACAAGATACTGGACCTTTGCCTTCTGGTGGAGACCAGCGCCTTCATAGAGGCATCCAGCCGCTGCGACATAGAGATAATAAAAGGGATAGCCGACAGGATAAGAAACCCCATAACCATCATCGGGGGCAACCTCAAACGCATACAGAAGCTCCTTGACGCAAAAGACCCCTCCTACTGCGTCGTGGAGGACATCATAGCCCAGAGCTCCAGGTGCGAGTCCATGGTGGCCGATATCAAAACCTATGTGGACATGTTCCAGAAGGAGTCCTACCCGGTCAAGATATCGCTTCCGGACCTGGTGAGGCTTGTGCTTGACGAGCTCTCCGAAAAAAAGTATGCGCAAAAGGTGAATGTGGAGACCTCCCTGGACCCGCTTGCAAGCTCCATAGAGGCTGACCCGCCGGACATAAAAGCCGCCTTCTACCAGGTGCTTGAAAATGCTTTCGAGGCGGCTGCCGCCAACCCCGCCCCTAGCGTGAGGATAGCGTCGGGGCCTTACAGGGCCCCTTTCAATGCGGTAAAGATAACCATCTTCAACTCGGGCATCCCTCCGAGGGCCGAGGACATGGAGAAACTTTTTTCCCTTTTCTATTCCACAAAGCCCGGCGGCTCCGGCTTCGGCCTGCCAATTGCGCGCCTGGCCGTCAGAAAAAACCTGGGAAGGATAACTCTGGAGCCGCTGCCCGGCGAAGGCACCAGGGTGACCATAGTGCTTCCAAAGGGGTAGGCAGCCGCTGGCGGTTCCTACTTGCGCTTAAACATCCTTTTAAGCTCCTCTATCCCCAGGGTTATCCTCGTGGGCCTTCCGTGAGGACAGTGCCCGGGGTCTTCGCATCCCTCCAGCGCATCCAGAAGCTCTTCCAACTCCTGCTGGCCAAGGACATCGCTGCCCCGGACGGAAGAATGGCAGGCAAGCCTTGCCGATACCCTTTTTTTAAGCTCATCTTTTTTAATGCCGTTATCGCCCTTGTCTTCTGCAAGCTCAACCGCCATGTCCGCAAGAAGCACGGCAAAGTCCAGATCCCCTTTTTTAAGGAACTCCTCCGGGGCGCCCCTCAAAAGAAGTCCTCCGCCAAAATCCTCCAGTTCAAACCCGAGCTCCAAAAGAAGCTCCCTGTGCGCAAGGACGGCCTGCCGGCAGGCGGGCGCAAGCTCCAGGTGCCGCGGGAAGAGGAACTGGCCCGGGTTCAGGCTGGCGGTGCCAAGCAGCCTTTCGTACATCACCCTCTCATGCGCCGCGTGCTGGTCCAGAAGCGTTATGCCGCCTCCATCGGTGTATGCATAGAACATCTCGCCAAGCCTGATGAAACGGCGCTCCACTTTAAAGGAGCGCTCAAAAGGAAGGCCCTCCGCTCCACCTTCAAAGACCGCCTGCGCCGATGCAGTCCCCGTCTCAAGGTACTGTGGCAGCCTGCTCATGCCACCCTGGTCTCCACTTCCGTGCAGAACGGGACTATCGGCCCCGCCCGCCATATGTCTTGTGTACGCGTCCCTTACCGCCGACCTTATGAGCCTGTAGACCCGCTCCTTGTCCTCGAAGCGGACCTCCTCTTTCTGCGGGTGCACGTTCACATCTACCGCCCCGGGGACGGATTCCATGAAGAGGAAAAATACAGGATGTCTTCCCTGCGGCAGCCCGGAGATGGCCCCGTAGACCGCATGCCCCAGGGAAGCGTCCCTGACCGGCCTTCCGTTTATGAAGATGAACTGGTGGCTGCGGGAGCCCCTCCAGTTGCCTTCCGCCGAAAAAAATATCTTTACCCTGAGCCCCGGCTCCTCCATGTCCTGCTCCAGGAGCCCGTCAAGGAACTGGGAGCCGTATATCTGAAGTATCCTCTCCCTGGCGTCCGAGGCCTTCTCCATCTCCATGCACATCCTTCCGTCCACATGGAGCGAAAAACCCGTTTCGGGATGGGCAAGAGCCTGTTTTGTAAGGACATTTATGATCTGGAAGTTCTCCGCCGCATCCGACTTGAGAAATTTTTTCCTGGCTGGTGTGTTAAAAAAGAGGTCCCTCACCTCAACCCTTGTCCCCAGGGCCGGGGCTGGCCTGCTCTCAGTAACCTGTCCGGCCGTGGCCTCTATTCGTACGCCTTCAGAGGCGCCCCTGGGGGCGGTGACAATGGTAAGCCCGCAGACGGAGGCTATGGAGGACAGCGCCTCCCCCCTGAATCCAAGTGTTTTTATGTCGCACAGGTCACCGGAGTCCGTGAGCTTGCTTGTAGCATGCCGGCCAAGGCTCAAAAGGGCGTCCGTCCCGTCCATCCCCTCTCCGTCGTCAAGCACGGATATGAGCCGTTTGCCCCCTTTTTTTACTTCCACCCGGATATGGGAGGCCCCGGCGTCCACGGAGTTTTCAATAAGCTCCTTCATGGCGGAGGCAGGCCTTTCGACCACCTCTCCGGCCCTCAGCTTGTCAACTACCTCAGGCGGCAGAATCTTTATCTTTCCCATAGGCCTTTCATTCTAAATCACCCACGGCGGTCTTTGGCAAGTCTCCTTAAAAGTCCGTCTATGAGTCGGGCAGCCTCCCCGATGCCCGTCCGGCCGGTCTCTATCACAAGTTCCGGGTCCAGTGGCTCCTCGTAAGGCACGGCAACTCCCGGCACCGGCCACCCCTCTTTTGCCTTGTCATATATGCCGGCTGGAGCCCCCCGCCTTTTCATCCTCTTTTTTTCCCTCTGCATGGCGATATCCAGGGGGCACCGGAGATATACCTCCGCAAACGGCGCGATCTCCCTTCTGGCCAGCTCACGCCACCTCCTCAGGTTCCCGGTCGCATCGATGGCGGCGTCATGCCCGAGGCATGAGAGGGTCTTTGCCGCGTATATCAGGGCTCGATAGATTATCTCCCTTTCGGCTTCGGAATATGAGGGCTCGGGCGTGGCCAGCCTCCTCAGCTCATCCATCTGAAGTACAGCAATACCCGGCCGTCTCTTTTTAAGGGCCGCGGCGATGGCGCTTTTTCCGCTGCCGGGAAGGCCGGTTATCCACACTACCTTGCCTTTTTTCATCTCCTCGAAAAGTCTATATCCGCATGTCCCGGCCTGCAACCGGATTTTCTTTTCTTTTTTACGGTTTCAGGCCTGGCTCGTAGGGCAAAACTATCCTGACCTCGGTCCCTTTTCCGGGCTCGCTTTCTATCTCTATTGTGCCTTTATGCTCCTCGATTATCTTTTTGGATATAGGCATGCCAAGCCCCGTCCCGCTGTTCTTTTTTGTATAAAAGGGGACAAAGACGTTATCCAGTGTCTGCTTGTCCATGCCCACCCCCTCGTCTTTGATCCTTACTGACAGTTGCGCTTTGCGCAAGGAGGCGCTGACCACAATGCTCTGCCCGGCCTTCGAGGCCTCGATGGAGTTGTTGACAAAATTCACGAGGGCGCGCTCCAGAAGAAAGCCGTCCACATTCATCATCACGGGGACCGGAGGAAGCTCCATAAGCAGGTTTATCCCCTCTTTCACCGCCCTTACCTTGCAAAGCCCGTATGCCCTTGATATGACCTGGCAGATGTCCTCCGCTTTCAGGTCCAGGCGCATGGGTTTAGCGAAATCAAGGACATCGTTCATTATCTTTTGCATCCTCAGTGCCGCCTCGGAAATCTCCTGCACCGCCTCGCCCGCGTCTCCCCGGCCCTCCCTGATGCGTTTTGAATAGCCCAGGATCGTTATGAGAGGATTTTTCAGGTCATGGACGATCGTTGAGGCTACCTGGCCCAGGCCGGCCAGGTACCGCATCTTTTCCGCCCTGTCCCTTATCCTTTTTTCCCTCATTGAAAGCAGCCCTACAAAGATTGCAAATACCCCCTGAAGTATAAGGTTGTAGAGCCTGGCCACCTCCGGCAGGAACTTGCCCGACCAGCCAAAGACGATGAAGGGACTGTCAAAGATAAGGACCATGAAGTAAATGAAAACGGACCCCCGGAGCCCCCACACCAGCCCTCCCAGAAAGATGGGTATGTAGTACAGCTCCGAGTAGAAGTGGTGCAGTGGGTAAAGCGTGGGGATGGTCGTATAGTGCAGGAACGTAATGAACAAAACGCTGATCACAACGATCACGGTCCTGTATCTTCTAAGCATATGCGCCATTTTATTTCATCTTTTTGCAGAGATTGTGAAGGTCCCTGCTTTATCTTAGCATGCCCCATGGCGTGGAAAAACACTGCCCGGAAAAGAAAATGACTGGGTAGACAAAACAAAAAGTGATAATATTATAAAACAGAAAAAAAGGAGGCAAAATGAATTCAGTCTCTCTGAATCAGGACATCTACTGGGTCGGCGTTATTGACTGGGCGATAAGGGATTTTCACGGGTACATCACGCCCAAGGGCTCCACTTACAACAACTACCTGGTCCTCGACGAAGAGCCCACTCTCATAGACGGCGTCAAGCTGGAGTTCGTTGACCAGTCCATCCAGAACATCAAGGCCCTCATAGAGCCGGCAAAGATAAAGCATCTGGTTGTAAACCATATCGAGCCTGACCACGGAGGCGGGCTTTCAAGGCTGATGGAACTGATGCCTGGAGTGCCTGTCTACTGCACCCAGAAAGGCAGGGAAGGCCTTGCCCGCTATCACGACACAAGCAGGTGGAACTTCAAGGTGGTCAAATCCGGAGACAGGCTCAGGATCGGCAGGCGCACCCTCCTTTTCATAGAGACGCCCATGATCCACTGGCCGGACTCCATGATGACCCTGTGCGTCGAGGACGGCATCCTTTTTTCGCAGGACGGCTTCGGCCAGCACCTGGCCAGCTCCCAGCGGTTCGACGACGAGTTTGTGGCCTGCGCATCCGAGGCGGAGCTCGAGGATTCGGTCTGGGACTACTACGCCAACATACTCATGCCCTTCGGCGGGCTCATAAAGAACAAGATAGAGGAGATAACGCGGCTGGGCGTGCCCATAAACATGATAGCCCCGGACCACGGCATAATATGGAGGAAAAGGCCGGGCAAGGTCCTGGACATGTACAGGGACATGGCAAACGGCAAGACCGACGAGCGAGTGGTCATCATATACGACACGATGTGGGGAGGCACCGGGCAGATGGCCCAGCCCATAATGCAGGGTCTCAAGGAGGAGGGGATGGACTGCCGGGTGATAAAGCTCAGGGCCACCCCACTTTCGGTTGCGATAAAGGAGTTTTGGAGGGCCAGGGGATGCCTGCTTGGCTCGCCCACGCTGAACAACAACCTATTCCCGTACGTGGCGGAGTTCCTGGTCTATCTGAAGGGCCTAAGGCCCAAAGACCGGATCGTGAGCGCCTTCGGCAGCTACGGCTGGGCCGGAGGGGCGGTAAAGCTGGCGATCGAGGAGTTCAGGGGCATGAAGCTTGAGGTCTTCGAAGAGATGCTAACCACCAACTACCGCCCATCTTCCGAGGAGCAGAAAAGCGGGTTCGAGTTCGGCAGGAGGTTTGCCCTGGCAACCCGGGAGTTCCACAAGAGGTACGCGTGAGGACGGCGGTCTTCATGGGAAGCCCGAGGGTAAAGGGGAACACCCAGCTTCTGCTTGAGGAGGCGATGCGCGGCGCAAGTGAACAAGGGGCGCAGATCACCTTTTTTGAGCTGAACTCCATGAAGATAAGGGGCTGCCAGGACTGCGGGGGCTGCGCCAAGTCCGGAGTCTGCGTAAAGAAAGACGACATGGAACAGATATATCCTGTCATAAGGCAATGCAGCAGGTTCATCCTGGCCTCCCCCATTTTTTTTGTTGGCGTAAGCGCGCAGGCAAAGGCCATGATAGACAGGTGCCAGTGCTTCTGGTATGAAAAATATATCCTCAAAAGGCCAATCGCCCAGGGGCCATACGGGCGCGCGGGACTTTTCCTGTCAGTGGGGGGGATGGGCGGGATCGAAGGCAAAAACTGCTCGGAGGCCACGGCAAGGGCATTTTTCAGGACGATAAGCGTCCCCGAGCACCAGACCCTGGGCTATCTGGGAGTGGACGCCAAAGGAGATATACTGAAGCAGCCCCAGGCGCTCAAGGAGGCCTACGAGGCCGGCAGGAAGCTCCTGGACATGCCAGGAGGAAAAAAGGAACAAGGAGGCCGCTTATGAAGATGAATGAATTGCCCGGGCATTATTCGCATCTGAAGGAGGAGTTCCCCGATTTTTTTGCCGCGCTGGAGGGGCTTGGCCAAAAGGCCAGGACCGCAGGCCCTCTTGACGGGAAGACCGTGGAGCTCCTTCAGCTTGCTGCCGCAGCCGCCGTGCGCTCGGAAGGGGCGGTCCATTCCCACGCAAAAAGGGCGCTTGCGGCAGGAGCTTCCAGTGAGGAGCTCTCCCACGCGCTAGA
>JAKAJM010000044.1 GCA_021813765.1 Nitrospirota bacterium | reverse complement strand
ATGGAGGAGACGGCCGGATATATTTTCACCTCTTCAGGCGGAAACTCCGAGAGGAGCACCCCTCCGATGCCAAAAAAAAGAGGGTCACCAGAGGCAAGGACGCTTGCCTCCCCCTTGAAGCCGCGCAAAAAAGAGACGGTGTCTTCCACTTTTGGGATGACCTTTATCCTGTGGCTTAAAGGACTGGCGTCCGCGGCAGACAGGTAAAAAGCCTCCCGCCCCACGAAGGTCTCATAAAGCCTTGGGCTTGCAAGTATCACGTCCGATCCGGCAAGACGGTTACCTGCCTCCCTGCTTAGCGCGAAGCCCGGCTGCAAACCTATCACGAATATCGTTTTCATATGAGGGAATAAAAACCGTTTACGCTTACCTTCCCCTCATATGATACAAGAAAGGCGGTCACGGGAAGCCCGGATACCTTGTGGCCGTAAGCCGCAGCCTTTGTGCATACCTTTTTTGCAGCCTCTTCAGGGGCGCTAAGGGACAAAAACATCTCGCGCGCCGTGTTATACGGGCGCTCCGGCAAAGGTATTCCGCAGGCATCCCTCAAAAAGTCAGCCGTACGGCCCATATCGATCACTCCCGAGCGCACATGGGTGTCCGGCGTGCCCATGGCAATTTTTATGAGCTTTGCCCATTGGGCGCAGATATGTATCTGGCCGAACCTCTTCCTTGCCGCCTCCTTCAGGCTGTACCCGGCATAGTCACCCATCATCACATAGGAGGGCGGCGGCAGCTTGAATTTGCGCATATGCGCGCGCTCCGACGTCCTTCCGGCAGACAGCACGACGGTCTCAAGCCCCATGGCGCGCGCCACCTTCATTGAAGCGCTGATCGTGGCCTTCCAGGCCGCTCCGGAGAGGGGTTTTACGATGCCCGTGGTGCCCAGGATGGAAATGCCTCCAACTATGCCAAGCCGCCCGTTAAGCGTCTTTCCGGCAAGCTCCTCTCCGCCGGCAACCGATATGGTCACCTCGACGGGGCGAAGGTCCGCCCCCATCGCCTCGCGCACCGCCTGGGTTATCATCCGCCTTGGCACAGGGTTTATAGCGGGCTCCCCGATGGCAACCGGAAGCCCCGGCCTCGTGACCACGCCCACGCCAGGGCCGCCCTTGACCGCCACGGAAGAAGGCTTTCCCTCCGCCAAAAAGGCCGCGCTCGCCGATATCTCAGCCCCGTTTGTGACATCCGGGTCGTCCCCGGCATCCTTTATCACTGAGGCGGTGGCGGATGCCTTTGAAAGACCGCTCTTTGAGATCGCAAAGGAAACCCTTTGCCCCCCTGGAAGCGGGATCTCCACCAGGCCGCCAGGCTCCAAACCGGCGCCAGCGAGTCTTAGAGCCGCAGCCTTGGCCGCCGCCGCAGCGCAGGCCCCTGTCGTATATCCCGAGCGCATGCTCCCCGGCCTCATTTTATTGTCTCCAACTTTCCATCCCTCATGGATGAGGGCAGGTCCTCCGGAGAAGCCGGTTTTTTCTCCGGGCGCTCCGAAAGAGAAAAGATTTTTCTGGCCTGGCCTATGGTCAGGGGAAGAGACGGAAGGCGGCAGTTTTTTCCGTCGCGCTCCATGATTTCAGCCAGATGCGCCACTCTGGGCAGCCTCAGATTGCAGCTCCGAAGCAGCTCCTTTCCGGCAAACACCTTGGCTGTCGTGCCCGATACCCTGATCCGGCCCCTGTCCATCACATAGACCCTGTCGGCAAGCAGCGGGACAACATCAACATCATGCGTGGCAAAAACCAGGGTGATGCCCAGTTGCCGGTTGATGCCGTTTAGAAGCTTTACTATTTTGGCCGCCCCAAGGGGGTCCAGGGCAGCAGTAGGCTCATCCAGCACAAGCACCTCCGGCCGCATGGCAAGCACGCTGGCCAGGGCCACCCGTTTTTTCTCCCCGCCGCTCAGGTTTATCGGGCTTTTATTCTCGTAGCCGGAAAGCCCCACAACCTCCAGCGCCCAGGCCACGGCCTTTTCCATGTCCCTCCCGGCCAGCCCAAGATTGGAGGGCCCGTAGGCCACCTCCTGGCGCACCGTGCCTGAAAAAAGCTGGTCATCGGGGTCCTGGAAGACCATGCCGATCATGCGCCTTACTTCTTTCAGGCGCTTTTTTTCCTTTTTCTCCACCGCGCTGCCCTTGACCGATACTTTACCCCTGGAAGGTTCCAGAAGGCCATTAAATAGCTGAAAGAGCGTGGATTTGCCGGCGCCGTTTGCCCCTAGCACCGCCACCCTTTCTCCGGCCTTCACAAAGAGGTCCACACCGGAGAGCGCCCGGGTGCCGTCAGGATACTCAAAATCCACCGCCTCAAGCTTGATCAGATCCATGGGCTCTTCCATTTGACAGCAAAGTTGCAGGCCATAAATGCGATCAGGACCAGACCGGATGTCACACCCGCCAGAAGGTCTTTAAGCGGGACCGGACCGGTGTAATAAAGCGGGGCACTGGCGTCTTCGTCGTATCCTCTGGCAAGCATGGCCTTGTATATCCTGACGCTCCGGTCGAAGGCCTTCAAAAGAAGGTTGCCAGCAGCCATGCCTGCGTCCCTTGCCTGCCTGTGCCATGGCTGCCCCTCACCTCCCCTGGCCCGCTGGGCCTTGCGCATGGCCGCGGCGGTCTCTTCCATCAAAAACATATACCGGTGCACCATTTCCGCCAGGTCCAGCATCAGGCCGGGGGCCTTAAGGATGCGCAGAGTGGCAAGTATCTCGTTCATGGGGGTTGAAAAGGACAGAAGCATGGCAAGAGATACCGCCGCAAGGATCCGGAGCATTATAAGGAAGCCCGTCTTTACCCCTTTCCGGTACACATGAAGCGAAATGTGCCCGAAGCTGATGCCGGCGATGGCTGTGTGGCCGCAGGTAAACACAAGGCTAAGCATGACAAGCCAGGCCACGCCAAAAGGAATGGACAGGCGCAGCAATACCCTTCCGGCAGGCAGGCGGAGAGTGAAAATAAGGGCCCATGCAATAAGCAGCATGCCAGCCGCAAGCGGCCATCTGTCAAGGACGCTGACAATGACGACAGCGGCCAGAAGGACAACCGTCTTGATGCGCCCGTCCAGGCGGTGCAGATAACTGCCTCCAGGCGCCAGCCGGCTGTATGCGGAGAGTTTTACTGCTTTCATTAAACCCCCGTGCTTTCCGTCTTACTTTTTGTCCTTCCCGAAAAGTTTCTTCCAGTTATGTCCCACGATCATGCCCGCAAAAAAATTGGCCACGGAAAATGCGCCCACCTGGGCGTCCCCCGGCAGGTTAACGAAAGGATGCGCCCTGGCGCTGGCCAGCCGGGAGGCCATGGCGTTTACCGTATCGTCGGTGCCTCCGCCCTGCATATTGTGCATGTCCATGTATTTGGAGACGGCAAAGATCGCAAACAGCATGGAGAGCATGATAACGAGCATCCAGCGGGTAAAGGTGTCAAACCACCGGGTGTCTTCCGCTTCGCCATGTTCTTTTTTTTCCTCTTCCATCACTCAAGGCCCTCCGCTTCCGCCTTGCCTGTTATTGCTGGCCGGTTGCCTGTTCCTTTTACGCCAGGCAGCAGGTCGGGCCGCCGGTTATACATTACTTGCAACACGGCCGCCGTGAAAACGGCCTCGGCAACGGCAAGCGGCAGCTGTGTAGGGCCGTAGCCTGCAAAGAAGATAAGCCATTGCCTCGTCAGCGGGACATTTCCATGAAGGCTTAAGGCAAGCTCAAAGGAGGAGGTCATGTACGTCACAATGTCTCCCACAAAGCCCGCCACGCCGCCTGCAACCCACAGCGGGGCTTTGAACCTTCGCAAAAGCCGCCAGCAAAGATAGCCGGAGATGCCCCCGGCTATGCCCATGGAAAAGTCATTGGCCCCAATCGTGGTGATCCCTCCGTGCCCAAGAAAAATGGCCTGGAAAAAAAGCACTATCGAAGAGACCACAGCCGTTGCGAACGGGCCCACTATGATGGCGGCAAGCGACGTTCCGCAGGGGTGCGAGCAGGAGCCGGTCACCGGCACCGGCAGGTGCATGGCGGATATCACGAACACCGCCACGCCCACCATGGATAAAAAGGGCTTGTAAGAAAGGTTTTCCCTGGTCCGCCTCCTGATCTCCCTGAGGCCCGGATAGACGAAAAGGGCCGTGGCGCCATACCACATGGCGCAGGCCTGTGCCGGCAGTATGCCGTCTTCAATATGCATTGGACTTTTTCCGTTCCTCCCCGGGCATAAGCAGAAAATGCGGCCTCATTTTTACTTTTTACCTGCCATAAGCAAAAGCGCGTTCACGATGGCCGCGGCCACCGTGCTTCCGCCCTTCCTGCCCGCGTTCGTGATGAAAGGGAACTTTTCCTCCTGGGCGGCCAGAAACGCCTTCGCCTCCACCGCGCGGACAAACCCGACGGGCACCCCTATGACGAGCATTGGTTTCAATGCCCCCTCGTTTATAAGCCTGATGCAGGCAAAAAGGGCGGTGGGCGCGTTGCCGACAACGTAAATGCCCGCGTTTTTTGCCTGTGCCGCCAGGCCGCAAAATCCCCTCTCCGCCCTTGTCCTTGCGGGGTCATCGCCCTCCACATCGCCTATGCCGCACAGGACCTGTCCGCCAAAGGAGGCAAGCGCTTTTTTGTTGATGCCGGCCCTTACCATCTCGACATCGGTGATTATGTCCATACCGCCTCTTATGGCCTCGATTCCCGCCTTTATGGCCTCCGGATGGAAAACAAGGGTGCTCATGAACTCAAAATCCCCGGTCGCGTGCACTACCCTTTGCAAAACAGGTCCGGCCTCGCCGGGCAAAGCACCCCCCTCCTCCGGAAAGCCCGCCTCCCTTGCTATTGTCTCAAAGCTCCTTTTCTCTATCTCCCGGGGCCTTACCTCTCCTTTAGCGGCCTCTATCCGCTCCTTGGCCACCCGCACTATCTCATGCGCCACGCCAAGGGGCTCCGTGTAGATGAAATCAATTCCCGGATAGAGGGCGCGGGCTTCCTCCATCATGCCAGGGATGTCCTTCGTTACATGCGCCCCGGCATTCAGAAAATATGGGTGGACGATTATGCGCCCTGGGCTGCCCGCCGCGGCCTCGCTTATGGCCGCCATCAGGTCCGGCTGCGCAAACTGCAGGTAACACACCTTTACGCAATTACTTTCCGCGCAGCCAGGGTGTATCATGCCATGCAGCATCCTGCCCACAACGTCCATCTGGTTTGCATCTTTCTTGGGGCTGCCGTGGCCTACAAGAATAATGACTTCCATGGAATAAACCTACCCCTTTCCGCCCTTTTTCTTTTTGCTGATCCTTATGGACCGGACCATGTTTTCCGCCGCCTCCGGGTTGGAACCGAAATGAAAATGCGTATAGCCCGCAAGCGTGGACTTGTACGCGGCAGACGATATTTTGATTTTCATTTCATCTTTATTTTCCTTTTTCCCCTCACCCATCACCGCCTCACCCATTACATTGAAACGCAACCCCGGCTTCCCGGGATCTCTTACATCCAGGACCTGGCTGTAATGGAACTCATGCCCGCGGAGCCTCTCGTTTTTTGCCCCGAGCATGCAGTCCTCCGAAAGGACCGCCTCCCTGTACCCAAGGGAAGGCCTGCCCTTTACGATACCTGTGGTCACAGGAAGCACCCCGCAAAGCGGGAAAAAGTCCCCGTCCTGCCGGATGCCCTCGCCAAGGTACATGAAGCCTCCGCACTCGGCAAACACCGGCCCTCCCGCCTCTGCCCAATCCCTTATTGCGGAGGTCATCGGTTTGTTTCCGGAAAGCTCCCCGGCATAGAGTTCCGGGTATCCGCCACCAAGATAGACCGCATCGGCGCCTTCGGGAAGGCCTCCATCTGAAATGGGGCTAAACGGGATGAGCTGCGCCCCCGCATCCCTTAGCATGTCCAGGTTGTCCTCATAATAAAAACAGAAGGCCCTGTCTCTTGCCACCGCTATATTTACGGACTGCCCGGGGGATTCCGTCCGGGATTCATTATCCTTGGCGGAGCTGCCCATCCCATTGACATCCGGTGCGGCCAGCCCCCGCACCTTGTTAATATCAATGTGCCTTATCACGGCATCCGCAAGCGCATGGAGCGCGCTGCCGCTCAACGGCCTTTCCTCGGCCACTGTCAGCCCAAGGTGCCTGGAGGATATCGAATAGTCCGCGTTTTTTGGCAGATACCCGAGGACCTCCACCGCCTTGCATGCGGACCTCAGCCTCTCATAGTGCGCGGGCGAGGCCACACGATTGAATATAACCCCCCGTATCCGGCCTTCGCTGTTAAACCCCCTGACAATGGCCCCGGCGCTTTCTCCCATTCCGCTTGCGTCTATCACCAAAACGACGTTTGCCCTTGCCCCGAGGGCCTGAGCCAGGGCGGCGGTGCTTCTTTCCCCGCCGTCAAAAAAGCCCATCACGCCCTCGACCACCGCCAGGTGCGCCCCCTCGCAGTGCCTCCTTGCGCATTCCCGCACGTAGTTGGCGCCGCACATCCAGATGTCCAGGTTCCTTGAAGGCCGGCCGGCCACCATTGCGTGGAGCCCTGCGTCTATGAAATCCGGGCCCGCCTTGAACGGCTGGACCTCATGCCCCATGGACCTAAGGGCCGCCAGAAGCCCAAGCGCCACGGTGCTTTTGCCACATCCGCTGTGCGTACCCGCTATGATGAGCAAGTCGCGGCCTCCTTAAAAGATAAAAAATAAAAAGTCCCGATGGTTTTCATTTAAAAAAACCGATCGGGACTGCACCCAGTTTGCTTCATCCCCGGACGGGACTTTCCACACCCCATCCGCTTTTTCCGCAAAGGAAAAAGTTTTTATTTTTTATCCCGGCTCACAGGCAGGTCTTCTGGCTACCCGGTTCATCCTCACCTTCCCTTCCCATGCCCCTTAATGAGGCACAGTGGATTCTGAAGGCTCTTGTCCCCGGTTACAGCGGCGGGACCGCTCCCGATTCCCACGGGATTCCCTTTTTCTGCCCTTTTGGGCACCTGCAAACCGTACATCATGGCCTGCGGCCTTTTGTTTTGCGCCGCAGGGTACGCCTCGCCAGCCTTTTTAGATTCCCTTGCAGGAATCCCGAATGTGCGGACCCCAAAATTCTATCAGCTCCGCTCGCTTCCATTTAATCAGAAGCATTCTGAAATTGTCAATTTGGCTTTTCCCCGTTTTCTCAGTTCGCGCCGATCGTGCCGTCTTTCATCTGCTTTATACCGCGCATGCCCCCTGGCATTTTCACCGAGGCCAGATACCCGGCTCCGCCACAGACCTTTGCCTGTCTGGCGCCCATCGGAAGTATCTTTATTCCGGCCAGGGCAAAGATGCCGCCCTCGGCCACCTTTGCCTTGAAATCATTAAAGAACCTGGCTGAGGCGATGCGTGCCCTGGACTCCGCCTCCCTCACGCCATGGTCATAGCCTATGCTGAAGCCGGCAAGCATGCCTACAGCCAGAACACCAAAGAAAAGGACCACCCGGACCAATTTCATGTTCATGTCATCTCCCCCTTTCAGCCAAAAAGCAAAAACTAAAGGCAGGTTGATACTAGCCCATTATCTCAGCAGATACCCATCCTTGCAATATTTTTTTGAAAGTCTAAAATTATAATTCCAACTGTTATAATTGCAGTATGGGAAAGGCAAGGGCGCATGTGATATTCGAGGGCAGGGTGCAGGGGGTCAGCTTCCGGGCCTTCGTGCAGAGGGCCGCGGAGTCGCTGGGTGTTGGAGGATGGGTCAGGAACCTTCACGACGGCACGGTGGAGGCAATCTTCGAGGGGGACAAAAACTCGGTGGAAGAGGCCATAAAAAGGTGCCGCACGGGCCCGTCATTTGCCAACGTGACGCAGGCTGTCATAAAATGGCAGCCCTATGATGGAGGGTCCAGCGGCGATTTCACCATAAGATACTGACCGGTTTTTTTAGCTTTACGTAAACCCTCCGATTTAAAGAGGTTGACAAGCCCTCCGGCATCAACCAGAATATCCCGATGATAAAAAAACTGACCGGAAAGATACTTGGCGGGGGCGAGCTGTCCAGGGAGGAAGCCCTTTTCCTTGCGGCTGTGGACGGCAGGGAAATACAGGGGCTCTTTGAGGGGGCAAACCGCATCAGGGAGGCTTTCAGGGGAAACCGTGTGGACCTCTGCTCCATAGTGAACGCAAAGTCCGGGGCCTGCCCTGAAAACTGCGCCTACTGCGCGCAGTCCGCATCGGCAAGGACGGGCATCAAGACATATCCCCTTTTGGGGCTCTCCGAGGTCCTTAAGGCGGCGGAGGAGGCGAAGGCGGCCGGGGCAAAGAGGTTTTGCATCGTCACAAGCGGCAGGAAGCCCGGGGCCGGAGAACTAAAGGCCATTGCCCGCCTGGTTGAGGGCGTGCGGAAAACGGGGCTTCTTCCGTGCGCGACGCTTGGGCTATTGTCCGGGGAGGAGCTCAGGTCCTTAAAAGACGCCGGGCTGGTCCGTTATCACCACAACCTTGAGACCTCCAGGAGGTTTTTCCCGGAGATATGCCAGACCCATACGTTCGAGGAGAAGCTGGCTACAGTAGAGGCCGCAAAGGATGCGGGACTTCAGCTTTGTTGCGGCGGGCTGTTTGGCATCGGAGAGGGATGGGAAGACAGAGTGGACATGGCCCTTCAGACAAGGCGGTCCGGCGCTGACTCCGTTCCCATAAATTTCCTTATCCCGGTGGCCGGCACGGCGCTTGGGGCAAGAGAAGTCCTTCCCGCCCTTGAGGCGCTGAAGATCATCTCCCTCTACAGGTTTTTGCTGCCCGGAAAAGAGGTGCGCGTCTGCGGCGGCAGAGGGCAGTGCCTTGGCGTGCAGGGCAACATGGTGTTCAAGGCCGGGGCGGACGGGCTTTTGATAGGCAATTACCTTACAAAGAAGGGCTGCTCGCCGGAAGATGACCTGCGTATGATAAGGGAACAGGGGCTCACCGCCGCCTGAAAAAAATCTTTTTCAAAAAAATGAAGCAATCGGAAAAAAGAGGCAAAGACCCGAAAAAATCACTCTGGTCGGTCCGCATGAGGGCAGGCAGGGAAGGCGGCCACATATCCGGGGCCGAAGGGATCTTCGAGGAAAAGGATGTGGCCAGAACCCTCCGCGAATACTCCGCAAGGGCCTTCGCGCACTCCAAGGGAAAGCCCGATGCGCTTGTCCTGAAGGCGGAGATGCTTCCCGCCGCTCCCGTTTGCATAGCAGCCCTGCCTGTGTTCACCATACGAACTAAGGCAGATAGCCCGGAAGGGGTGAGAAAAGAGGCGGTCAGGCTTCTGGTTTCCGCTGGCGTGTCGCGCAGGGCCGCAAGCTGCGCGCTCAGGATACTCAGGGCCGGCGGCCTGAAGGGGGCCGCGCTTCTGGATGCAAAGGAAGGCCGCAGACTGGACCCGGAGGCGAAAAGAGGCGTGCGGGCCTCGATGCTTGGGATAACAAAAAAAGCCGAAAGGGAGCTTCTGGCCGGGCTGAAAAAGGCGGGCATGGACGGCGAAAAAACGCAATCCCGCGTGAAGGACGCCCTCATAATAGCCTCCAAAGTGGCCGCGGCCCAGGAGGTCCTGGCCGAGCTCTGCGTCTCGGACGACCCCGACTACACCACAGGATATGTGGCAGGGGCGGGACTTGGGTACATAAGACTTCCAGGCATAAAGGAAAACGGGGACAGGGGGGGCGGAAGGGTCTTTTTCATTAAAACGGGCCTCGCAAAAGGAAGCCGGCTTGCCGGGCTTGTCCAATACCTGGGGAAAACCCCCGTTATGGTTGGAAAAATCTCCACAGTGAAAGATATAATCACTCCCGATGGACCCGAAAGATCAAAATCAGGATCAGAACCAGAAAGTAAAAAAAGGCCAAAGGCTATGGGTCATAGCAAACCCGGCGGCAAGAAGATCGTCCTTAAAAAAAGTTGAGCTTGCGGCGAAGCTTCTGGGCCAGGCAGGCTGGCAGGTTGACATCCTCTGGACGGAAGCGAAAGGGCACGCCACCCTGCTTGCCGGGAAAGCGGCCCGCGGGGGCGCGTCGCTTGTGGTTGCTGCCGGGGGGGACGGGACGTTTAACGAAGTGATGAACGGACTTACAGCGGTCGATGAAGGCATTGGCGGCACGGTGCCCATGGCCCTGCTCCCACTGGGCACGACAAACGTGCTGGCAAAGGAACTGAAGGTGCCAGAAGATGCGGAGGGGGCTGTCCGCAGAATACTTGAAGGCCGGATGAAGCGGATATACCTTGGGAACATTTCCTTCCCGGATGGCTGTCAGAGAAGGTTCTTCCTCATGGCCGGCATCGGCTTTGATGCCGAGGCGGTCTATCATGTTAACCGGAGACTCAAGAAACTGTATGGCAAGGCCGGGTACATGACAAGCGGCCTGAAGCTCCTTAAGGATTGGCGCCCGGAGCCAAGACTTGCGCTGATAGACGGAAGGCAATTTTTCTTTTCAAGCCTCATTGTCTGCAAGGGGGCAAGATACGGAGGCTATCCCAAGGCCGCCCCGGATGCAAGCGTGGAGGAAAGCTCGTTATACGCGGTGGTAATGAGCGGCAGGGAAAGGCTTGATGTCCTAAGGTACGCCTTTGGCATCATCACGGGGAGGCATACCTCATTCAAAGACGTGGAATACCTCAAATGCCAGTCGGTGCAGGTGCGGGACAGGGCGCGCATACAGGCTGACGGGGACTATATTGGAGAGTCACCCGCATCCATCGGCATAGCCAGGGAAAACCTGGACATCATCTGCTGAAGCAGCCCCGGCAGGAAAAAATCTTCAGACCCCAAGTTCTTCACAGAGTTTCAGGAACCCGTCTTTTATACCGGCCATGGACGGCAGCTCAAGCTCGCCCAGGTCATGGTCCATCTTTCTGCCGGTCTTTGACCCCAGGGCGAAAATAAAATCCTTCTTGATGCCGGATACGGCAGGATACCGCGCATGGTCATGGAAGCGGTGTTTTTCCTTCTCGACGTATTTTTTCACCTCATGCAGTTTTTTCTTCAGGTCCTCCTCCTTGTAATCGCCGGCCGCGGCTTGCAGGACCGGACCAAACAGTTTTTCATCTAGGAATTTAAGGAGCTCTTCCCTCTTTCTGTCTTCAACCTTTATGGCCATGGCTGATTTTTTCCTTCCCCCTTATGCTGATTAAATGCTATCAGCGAACCTGCCTCCGTTCAAGGAGCTTTTTTGCTCCGATAGAACCGGTGACGCTTCTTTGATAGAATGCAATCAGGAAAGGGAACAGGACATTTAAAAAGATCTTTTCGCAAAGGAGGAACAAAGACCATGCCAAAAACCGCAAAAATAGAGGACGCGCTTACAGCCGCCCCGCACAATTACAAGCTTCTCTTTGAAAATGACCGCGTGCGCATGCTCGCGCTCACCATCGACCCGGGCGAAAGGACCGCCATGCATTCCCTGAGGGACCACCTGGTCTATAACATTTCCGACTGCACGGCGACCTTCATATCTCCGGAGGGAGAGTCCGAGAAATGCAACATGAACGCCGGGCAGGCACACTGGTTTCCCGGGACCTCCCACGAGATGGTAAACGAGGGGTCAAAACCCCTGGAGCTTATCATCACGGAGTTCAAAGACTAGGGTTTTTGTTTTTCTGCCCGGACGGTCAATGCAGCATCAAAAGCCGGGAGCCGTCCTGTTTTAAGGATGGCCACCCGGCTTCTGCTTTTTATTTCCTTTTGACCCCGAAAACATGGAACATTACAGGCAGCATGGTCAGCACCAGGGGGAACTGGATGATAAGGCCGGAGATTATCGCAATAGCCAGGGGCTTCAGCATTGCGGCGCCCTGCCCGATGCCAAGGGCAAGCGGAAGCAGCGCCAGTATTGCCGCAAAAGTGGTCATGGCTATGGGACGCATCCTGTTCTTCCCCGCCAGTATCAATGCCTGCTTTCTGTCCTGCGCCCCGCCAAGCTCATAATATTCAGAGACGTAGAAAATGGCCACTTCCGTTGCGATCCCGATTATCATGGTCATTCCCATCATGGCCGAGATGTTCAGTTCCGTCCCTGTAACAAGCAGACCGATAAACACTCCCATGACAGCCAGGAGAGTGGTCACCAGAATCGAAGCGGCCACGCGAAAACTTTCGTACAGGTAAAGCAGCAAAAGGAAAACAAGCGCAACCGCGGCGGCAAAGACCGCCATGAGTCCCGCAAAGGCTATCTGCTGCTGTTTATAAAGCCCGCCAAGGCTGTAATAGACCCCCTCTGGAAACAGTCCGGGACGGGCAAGGACCTTTTTTACGTCCCGCATCACCGAGCCCATGTCCCTTCCGCTTATTCTGCCGGTGACCCTGATCATCCTTTTCAGGTTGTCACGCGTTATCTGGGGCTGCCCGGTGATGGTTGTTATGGCGGCTATCCTTCCAAGGGGAAAGAGATGGCCATCCGGGGCCCGAAGCTGAAGCTTGCCCAGTTCATCTCCGGTTTTCCTGAATTTCCCTGGTATCCATACCCTCACATCCACCATCTTGGGTCCTTGTTCTATCTTGGTAGTCACAAGGCCGCTCATAAGGGCATTAAGGTCCGCGGTAACCGATTCCGGATCAACCCCCTCAAGCGCCGCCTTGACGCGGTCCACCTTTATATCCAGAGCGTCCCCTGCCAGTTTGATCCCGTCGTTCACATCAACCACGCCGGGAATCTTGCTTATCAGGGCCGCCACCTTCGGGCCAAGTTGCCCAAGGACCTTGCCGTTATCTGAAAATATTTTCACATCAATTGGTTGCGGGACCCCGGTAAAATCACCGATCATGTCTTCCAGCAGCTGGTGCAGATCGATATGCAAACCGGGCACAGTGTGTTCTATCTGTTTGCGGACATCGTCCATCACCTCATCAATCGGCTCCCTGGGAAAAGGTTTCAGCCGCACAAAGAAATCCCCCTCGTAGGCTTCTGTGACGCCTCCGCCAAGCTGTTGCCCCGTGCGCCTGGAATATGTATCCACGGCGGGCGTTTTACGGAGTATCGCTCCGACCTCTCTTAAAAGGCGGTCAGTCTCGGTAAGCGAGGTGCCCGGTGTGGCCCAGTAATCGATGACGAATCCCCCTTCGTCCATCTTGGGGATAAACCCGGTGCCAAGGTGCCTGTAGCTCATCCATCCGGCCAAAAGAAGCGCCGCGACGGGCAGCAGCATCAGCACCGGACGGCCAAGCAGACGGCCCATGACCCTCTCGTAACCCTGATGTGCTTTCCTGGTGACAAAACCTCCCTCTTCCTGGTCAGCGTCCTTTTGCCCCAGCAGGTGGTCCGCAAGAAGCGGCACGGCAAGCCACGCCACAAAATAGGAGACAACGAGGCTTGCGGCCATGGTCAGGGAAA
Organism: Nitrospirota bacterium; assembly: GCA_021813765.1. Classification (GTDB taxonomy): domain Bacteria; phylum Nitrospirota; class Thermodesulfovibrionia; order Thermodesulfovibrionales; family JdFR-88; genus JAKAEG01. The sequence continues at coordinate 9,718 of JAKAJM010000044.1, read as the reverse complement.
GGGCCTTGAAAAACGCCCCGGTCACACCGGAGAGGAAGGCAAGGGGAGCGAAGATAACTATGGTCGAGGCGGATGACCCCATCAGCGGAGGCGTAAACTCTCGCGCAGCCTCCATGATCTTTTTGCGGTGGTTGCCCTGCCCGCCCGGCCCGGTTTCTCCGCCACCCCTGAGACGCCTGACAATATGCTCCAGCATCACTATCGTGTCATCAATAATAAGTCCTACGGCTGCCGCCATGCCGCCAAGCGTCATCATGTTGAAGCTCTGGTGCATCACATAGAGCAGCAGCACGGAGGCCGCAAGCACGCCCGGAACTGTGATAATGGCTATGAGCGTTATCTTGATGTTCTTAAGGAAGATGAATAATATGATGGCCGCAAGCACCACGCCTATCAGGATGGCGTCCCGGACGCTTCCCGCGGAAGCCATTATGAGCTGGCTCTGGTCATACCAGTTGGCTATCTTGATCCCCGGCGGTATCTGGCTTTTGAAGGACGCCAGTTTTGCCTTCACATCGCGCGCTATCCGTACAGTGTTCCCGCCCCTCTGCTGATATATGTTCAGGAGCACGGCATCATGACCATTGGCGGTCACACGGGTCCATTGAGGCACCGTGCCCCGTGTGACCTCGGCCACATCCGAAAGCAGAACGACGCCGTTTGCCCCCGAGCGGAGCACAGTGTCTTTTATCTGGCCAAGCCCGGTAAACCTGGTGTCCGACATCACCAGATAAAGCTTGTAATGGTCCTCGATGCGGCCAACTGCGGTTATGACGTTTGCCGCGGAAAGGGATTTGGCCACATCCTCCAGGGAAAGGTTGTAAGAGGCAAGCTTGGCGGGATCCACCGTGACGCGGTATTCCTCCATCTGTCCGCCCTGCACCTGCACCCTTGACACCCCGCCAACGGTAGAGAGAAGCGGGCGGAGCTGATAATACGCGAAATCACGGAGCCCCGTAAGCGAGCGGGTATCAGAGGTCAGGCTGTAGGCCATCACGGGGTCTACTGTGGGATCCATCCGCTTCACTTTGAAAACGGTCCCTGAGGGAAGCCGTGACATGATCTGGTTTATGGCCGATTCCACCTGCAGAAGGGCTGTGGCCATATCTCTGCCCCATTTGAAATCGACGATCACTTCGGCGCTTCCCCGGCTGGTCGTCGAATGGACGCTTACGACTCCCGGGACCGCCCTTACGGCCTGCTCCACGGGCCAGGTAACCTCTATTGCCATCCGGCTGGCAGGACGATCTCCCGCATCCAGTTCAGCGGCAATTCTTGGAAAGCTCACGTTAGGCAGAAGGGAAACCGGCAGCTTTACGCTGCTTGCAAGACCTCCCAGCATAAGCACCGCCAGGAGGAAAAGTATGGAGCGGCGGTGGTACTGGACCCACCCGGTGAAGTTCATCGGCCCTGCTCCAGAAGAACCCTTACGGCCATCCCGTTTTCAAGCTCGTAATTTCCAAGCACCACAACTTCATCTCCCGGCTTCAGCCCGCCGCCAAAGACCTGCACCCGGTTGCCGCTTTCAAGGCCGGTTTCCACGATGTGTTTTACCGCATGCCCGCCCATGACGGTGTAAAGCACATTTTTGCCGTCTTCGGGGAGCACCGCGCTTCTGGGCACGACCATGCCGTAAGCGGAAGCCGTCTCAATTTTGCCCACTATGTATTCCCCCAGCAGATAGCCGCTTGAGCGGGGCAGGGAGACGAATACGTCCACCATGCGCGTGGATGTGTTCACCGCGCGGGATATTTTCCTTATTTTCCCCGTGACCTTTTCCCGGACCGGCTCGTTTACGGGAGAAAGTGAGATGGACTGTCCGGAAACGAGCCGCCCGGCGTCATCTGGATCAACCCCAAGCCGGACTTCAAGGAGGTTTTGAGCTATGATCCCTGCCAGCGGCTTGCCATCGGCAACAATCGCGCCCTCCTGGACGTTTACATTGCTTACCAGCCCGCTTTCCGTCGAGCGTATTGTGCGTTTACCGTCCACACCCATTTTTTCAAGGTTCTCAAGTTTGGATGAAGCCTGCTTGAACGCCTCCTCCGCCTTCAGCATCTGTGTATTCGTCGCCAGCTTAAGGTAAAACAGTTGTTTTACATGATTCAGGTTCTGTTTCGATATCTTATAAGAGGTTTTTGCCTGTTCGAGCTCAAGGAGCGTATCGGGGCTGGGTTCTATCTCCAGGAGCGGCTCTCCCCTGGATATCTTCTGGCCCGCGCTCACCATCACCCTGTCTACCCTTATCTCATAAGGCACAGAGGCAACCCGCACCGCGCCCGGCGCCGGCACCACGTCCCCGTAAACGGTGGTAAAGGTTGAAATGGACTCCGTTTTTACGGGAGCGGTCCGGACGCTTGCGACCGGGCCGTCATTGGCGGAAACGTTCTTCGCCTTTGCCCTTTCCTTCCCGTAAGAGACCGTTTCCCCTTTATAAGCAAAGTAGCCGCCGATGGCCAGGCATATTGCCGCCGCCGCTATAAAGATACCCCTCATGGGGAATTTCATTATTTTAAATACCTCCTGGTTTGCCGCCGTTTCCCATATATTCTCCGGCGGTGATTTCAAGGGCAACATACAGGTCAGCCAGGTCCCGCTTAAGTTTCAGGACGCCAAGACGCCTTGCGGTGAGCCTGTCCACTTCGTTGTAATAGCTCAGGGCGTCTATGTTCCCCTCAAGGAAACCGTTATATGACACTTGCACAAGTTTTTGCTGGGTTTTAACCGCCTTGTCCGCCGCGGCTATCTGCTTGTCCACGGATTTGATGCCGGCCAGGATGCTTGCGGCATCCGCCCTTGCCTGAAAGACCCTGTTCATGTATTCGTCATAAAGCTCTTTCCTGCCGGCTTTTTCAATGGCTATCCTGCCCTGGTTCCTGTCAAAAAATGGAAGGCTTATCGATACCCCAAAACCCGTCGTTATGACGTTGGTAGTGTCCCTCGCGTGGGAAAACCCGATGCTTATGCCGGGGAACTGCGCGCGCACCGCCTCCCTGAGGCGGGCCTCCCGGCTTTTATATCCCTGCCTCAGGGCCAGAAGGTCAAGCCGCCTGTTTTCTATCCCCTTCATGATGCCGTGAAGTGAGGGAAGGGTTTTGATAGCCGGCAATCTTATGCCCGCCTTAAGCGGAATACCGCTTGACGGCGGGAAACCCATGACGCGGTTAAGGCCAAGCCTTTCCTGCCCGAGTTTCTGCTTGATGTCAAGAACCGTAGTGTGGATCCTCCTTAAAGTGGCGTCCACCGCATCAAGGTCAACAAGCGTCATATTGCCCTGGGCAACCGCTTTCCTGATGGCTTCCAGATTTTGACGCAGGGCCTTTTCCTCCCTTTGGGCCACGCGCAGCTCTTTTCCCAGGATAACGGTCCTGTAAACGTCGAGCTTGGCCGACTCCGCCACCTGCCATTCCTTCCAGGCTATGCTCAGGTTGACGGACGCCTCACGGGCGCGGGCGGCATCCACCCTGGCCCCGCGCGCAAGCAAGGATTTCAGGATGTCCCAGTCCAGCCCGAGCCCGTAGGCGTTGACCGTCCCCTGGTCGCTGCCTCCCGAGGGGACATCAAGGCTGTAGCTGAACGTGGGGTTTGGCAGGACGCCCGCCTGAAGGAGCTGGGCCTTTGCCACACCCAGCTGGTCCCGCTGCGCCCGGAGCGCGGGGTTCGCTATCACCGCTATGACCGCCGCGTCGCCCGCGGAAATGCCCTTTGAAAGATCTATATGCCGGGGCTTGAGCAGCGGGTGCCGTATCTGCGAGGCCTTCACACGGATAACCTCCAGGCTCGGGCCCGCCAGCCTTTGCGACACAGCAGCCTGATCTATAGGTTTCGGCTGGTATGTGGCGCAACTGAAAAGCGCCGCAAGGAGCAGGACATATGACAGCCTTATCGTTTTAGAAAAAAAAGAGCTCATCTGGCGGATGATGGGAAAACAGCGGGCACAAAAAAGTCTGCTCTATGTTTCAGGCCAGAGCCGCAATAAACACCAGGGCCGGGCAATATCGATCTGCCTCCTTGATTTCCGCAAAATTTTTCCTGCAAGCTGAAGTTCCCTTTAATATAACAACCGAAGATTAAGCGGACATTGCATGGCCATTACAAATCTGAAAGGTTTCCGATCCGGGAGCTTACGGCCTGTTCGGGATATAAGTGGTAAAAACGGAGCCACCGCCCGGCACGCTTGAGACCTCCACATACCCCTTGTGAGCCAGAATAATGGCCTTTACCAGACTTAAACCAAGCCCAAGGCCTCGCTGTGAACGGCTCTTGTCCGCGCGGTACAGACGGTCCCATATTTTAGGCAGATCCCAGGGATGGATGCCGGCCCCGGTGTCCCTGATGCGGATTACGGCGTTCGTGCCTTCCTGAAAGGCCTGGATTTCCACGGCCCCGCCGGCAGGAGTATATTTGATGGCATTGTCGAGTAGATTTGCGACCGCCTGCTGCAGCCGGTTTCTGTCCGCGACGCACTGCAGGTCTTTCTGAAGCGAGGTGCGGATCCGGATGTTCTTTTCTTCGGCCACATAACTGTACAGTTCGGCCACCTCTTCTATCAGCGTGGGGATCTCCACATTTTGCAGGGCCAGCCGCATGGTGCCCGTTTCCGCTTCCGATATGTCCATTATTGTATTTAGCATCGTAAGAATGCGGTCTGATTCCTCTATGCAGTCGGCCAATACGGACTTGAGGTTCTCGGGATTGTTCTCGGTGCGAAGCGCCATTTCAGCACTGCCGCGAATCCTGGTTATCGGGGTGCGCAGATCGTGCGCCACATTGTCCAGTCCCTCCCTGAGGCCTTTCACCAGATTTTCGATTTTCTCCAGCATCGTGTTGAAGAGTCTGCTCAGTTCGCTCAGCTCGTCGTTGCTCCCGCCGGCTGGCACACGGGCCCTGATATCTCCGGTGTCTGTTACGAGGCGCGTGGTGTTTATCAGATACCGGATCGGCCTGAGCGCCCTGAAGGTCAGGAACAAACCTCCCGCGAAACCTATTACGAACACCGGAATTATGACCTGTATGAAAACCGCGCGGAAATGCTCCATCAGCTCCTCGACGTTGATGGTCAGCCTTCCCACCTGCAGGATCAGATTTGAGGAAAGTGGTTTTGAGAATATCTCATAGGTATTTCTGACCCCATTGGAGGGAATATAAACCCATCTCGCCGCTTCCGCGGGTTCTTTCCTTTTTTCAAGCTGCTTCAGGCCGGGTCCTGGCCACTGCTGCGGTATGGACAAAAACAAGGTTTTGTTTCCAGCGTCCGCAAGACGTACGAGGAAGAGGTCCTGGCCGGTTGAATCCTTGTATTTTATCTCGCTCAGCGCCCTTTCCAGCCTGCTGATGCCCCCCATGCGGTAATCCGCGACGTAGTCCTCCATTTCCGATTGAATAAGCTTGTGATCATTCTGGATTATGGAAAATCTCAGGGAAAAATACGTAAAAAAGAACAGGATCAGGGAGCTGATGATAAAGATCGTCGAATACCAGAAAATCAGTTTAAAACCTATTGTCTTTCCGGCGAAACTAAATCTTGAGGACATAACCGATTCCCCGGATCGTATGGATAAGCTTCCTGTCGAAGTCCTTTTCGATCTTGTTGCGGAGCCTGCAAACCAGCACATCCACGACATTTGTCTGAGGATCAAAGTTATACCCCCAGATATGCTCCAGGATCATTGTCTTAGACACCACCCTGTCCGCATTGCGCAGAAAATATTCAAGGAGGGCAAACTCCCTGGATTGCAGCTCTATCTTTCTGCCTCCCCTTTCCACCTCTCGCGTCAGGAGGTTCACCGAGATGTCCCGCACGGCAAGGCGGGTAGTTTCCGCCATGCCTGTCGATCTGCGGATAAGGGCCTGAAGCCGCGCCAGAAGCTCGGAGAAGGAAAAAGGTTTCGTCAGATAATCGTCGCCCCCGGCCTGCAGACCCCGTACACGGTCGTCCACTGAATGTTTTGCGCTCAGAATTATTACCGGCGTGTTGACCTTTTTGAGGCGGAGCTCCTCGATAAGGGTCAACCCGTCCAGACGTGGCAACATTATGTCAACAATGGCCGAATCGTAACTCCCATCCAGTAATGCTCGAAGTCCATCCTCGCCGTTGTCCTCATGGTCCACGGCGAACCCCGCCTGTTTTAATCCGCTGGTTATAAAAGAGGCTATCTTTTTGTCGTCCTCTATGATCAGGATACGCATATCCGCAAACTTTATTATAAAAAATCGGCCGGTTCATTGTCCCGTCCCATGCAAAAAATGGCCAAACCCGAACGTGGATATAAAAATTCTTTGGCGGTTCCGCACTTGCCGTTGATCCCACAGGCAGGCGTGAAATGCGGAGATCAGGGCATCCCGCCCGGTCACTCCAGGGCAAAGAAATAAAAAAGCTCCACCTTATTCCTAACTGGCGTTATCTCGTGCAGGTCGCCGGGCTCCACCACAAGGCAGTCGCCGTCCCGGAGCGGGACTTCCCTTCCGTTGACCCTGAACACCGCCTCTCCGCTTGCGCAGTAAAACACCTCGAAACCGTCCTTGTGCGAGTGGGCGAAGGCGGAGTCCCCGGGCCCAAGGACCACATGGCTCAGGTGCATGACACAGGAGATGGGGTCTTTCGTCAGGACCCGCTTTTTCACCGACGGGGAGTGAGACACCGGGGTTTCGGCGGCGTTTTCAAGCCTCAGGAGTTTCATGGATTTAAGTTTATCACGGAAGGAGAGAAGCGGGGTGGGACTAAGCCCACGGATTGTCATTTACCCCTGGCGTGCGATAATCTAACCAGATGCACATAAGCGAGCTGGAGAAATACGGGGCCCCTCCAGGACTTGTCCGGGCGCTCCGGGCCGCAGGCCGCGAGAAACTGTATCCGCCGCAGGCCGAAGCGGTGCGCGAGGGACTTCTTTCAAGCGGGGATTCCTTTGTGGTCTCCGCCCCCACCGCCTCCGGCAAGACCCTGATAGCGGAGATGGCCGCCCTTTCCGTTTTCCTGAAGAGAAAGGGAAAGATAATATACCTGGTCCCGCTGCGGGCGCTCGCGAGGGAGAAGTTCGAGGACTTCACGAACAAGTACAAGGCGCTGGGTATGAAGGTGGTCCTGAGCACGGGGGACTTTGACAGCGACGAGCCCTGGCACAAGCGGGCGGACCTTGTCATATGCACAAACGAAAAGCTGGACTCGCTCATAAGGCACCGCGCGCCATGGCTTGGGCAGGTGGGGCTTATAGTGGCCGACGAGGTGCACCTCCTTGGGGACGCGCACCGTGGGCCCACGCTGGAGGTGGTCCTCACAAGGCTCAGGTTCATAAACCCGTCCATCAGGACCATAGCCCTTTCGGCCACCATACCGAACGCCTCCCAGATAGCCGAATGGCTTGAGGCAAGGCTTATCCAGTCTGAGTGGAGGCCTGTGCCTCTCAGGGAAGGGGTCTTCTTCAACGGCGCGGTCATATTCAACGACGGAAACGTGGACTGGGTGCAAGCCTCAAGCGGCCTTGAGGCCCTGGACCTGGCGCTTGAGACCATCGCGCAGGGCGGCCAGGCGCTCGTGTTCGTTGGCACAAGGAAGTCCGCCGAGGCGCTGGCAAAAAAATCGGAGACCCATGTCCGCGCCCACCTCTCCACGCGCGAGGCGGAACTGCTACAGAAGCTCTCAAAAGAGATAGAGGGCAGCGCCGCCGAGCCTACGCGCCTTGGAAAAAAACTTGCCGCCTGCGCGGCAAGCGGCGTTGCCTTTCACCATGCGGGCATCATCTATTCCCAGAGAAAGCTGGTGGAGGACGCCTTCAGGGAAAACCGCATAAAACTCCTTGCCTCCACCACCACGCTCGCCATGGGCCTGAACCTTCCCTCAAGGAGGGTAATTATACGGGACTGGTGGCGGTACGAGCCCGGGGAGGGCATGCAGTCCATCCCGGTTATAGAGGCAAAGCAGATGGCTGGAAGGGCCGGAAGGCCGGGCTACGACAAGTTCGGCGAGGCGGTGATGATGGCCAGGAACAAAAGGGACGAGACCCACCTGTTTGAAAAATACATAAAAGGAGAGCCTGAGGACATCTCCTCCATGCTGGCAAACGAGGCCGCCCTGCGCACGCACATACTTTCCTCCATAGCCGGGGTCTTCACGACTGACATGGGGCAGCTTATGGAGTTTCTGGGCAAGACGTTCTTTGCCCACCAGAGCGGGACGGGTTTTCTTGCCCCCATAGCAAGGAGCATCACGGAATTTCTTTCCAGGGAGGGCATGATAAGGACCGGGGCCGGCGGACGGTTTACCGCAACCAGATTCGGCAGAAGGGTCTCGGAGCTGTACGTAGACCCGCTTGGCGCGGTCATCATAAGGGACTCCCTCCGGAACCCCAGGGAAAAATCCGCCTTTGCCCTCTTCCACATGCTTGCGCGCACGCCGGACATGATGCGGCTGGCAGTAAAGAAAAAAGACCGCGACGAGATGATGGATGTCTTCAGCGCCCACGCCCCGTCGCTCCTTATGCCCGACGAGGAGATATATCTTACCGAGGACATGCTCTCCGAGCTTAAGACCGCCTCCGTCCTTATGCAATGGATACTGGAGATGCCCGAGGAAAAGATAGTGAACCATTTCGGCATCGGCCCGGGGGACTTGAGGACCATCGTGGAACTTGCCGACTGGCTCCTTTATTCCTCAAGGGAGATAGCCAGGGTGACCGGGTTTAAAGAGGCGGGCGAGGACATCACCATCACCAGGATAAGGACGCACTACGGCGTAAAAGAGGATCTGCTGGCGCTTGTGGCACTGCGCGGCATCGGGCGCGTGCGCGCGCGGGCCCTTTACGAGGCGGGGTTTAAAAATCTGGAAGACATCTCTGAGGCCGAAGCTGATGCCCTCTCCGCGGTGCCTGGCATAGGCCAGGGGATAGCCGCGGACATTAAAAAGCAGGCCGCCTCCGTGAACTGATGTCTCAAAAAAGACCTCCTTCGGATCAAAAAAATATCTTTTTCATCCCTTCAAGAAAATCCCTTGCCCCAGCCTGGGCCGGATGACGGACATAGACGCACGGGACCCCTACGAGCCCAAGCGCCGTCTGGGCCTTTCTTCCTATGGCAACCACCTGATGAGGCCCTAGCACGTCATGAAGCTCTTTTAGAAGAGGGCAAAACGCCCTTACCTCCCGCGCCCCGGGCGTCCTTATCGTGAGGGGCCGTCTTTTTTCGTGCGGGTGAAGCGGCACCGCATTCCACAAAAAAAACCGGGGGAATGCAGGCAGAAGCGACCCCCAGAGGACCGAGCCGGACCTCTCTTTGTTTGGCGGACCCTGCCTGCTTGTACGCTTTCCCCTGAAGGGAAGCGCGCCCTCAACAAGCTGGCTTTCGCTTGTAAAAGGGATTCCCGAGAACCGGCAGCCCCAGGGACCGGCCGCCTCGCCCACAAGAAGCGCCTTCGGGCTTTCCCTGTAGCATTTAAGGTAGTTTTTGAGGTTTTCCCTCCGCATCCGCGCGGCATCGGGAAGGTCGAACTCGGGGTCTTCGTCCCTGTACTGGTTAAAGAGCGCGGGCCCGGATGGAACGGGGAAAAGCCGGGCCTCAAAAAGCAGCCAGAGCCTCCGCCAAAGAGGCGCTTCGGCAGCCGTTTTGGCGCCGGAGGGCATTGATATTGTTTTCCCGGCTTCACCGAGGGGCATAATTAATTCTATTTCACCCGGGGGGATGAGGGAAGCGGGGATTGAGGGAAAAACTCCTTTTCAGTCTCCTGTTT
>JAKAJM010000043.1 GCA_021813765.1 Nitrospirota bacterium | reverse complement strand
CTGCTCGTTCAAGGCCTCGGACACCCCCTGGACCACCTTGTAGGGCATGGCAGTGTTTATCTCGCCGGCAAGCTCAATGAACCTGGTTGAGCAGTCGTACTCTCTTGCCTTCCAGGTAAGATAAAACGGGTCTATGGGGATGCAGTGCCCTCCCAGGCCCGGCCCCGGATAGAAAGCCTGGAAGCCGAAGGGCTTTGTTTTGGAAGCCTCGATGACTTCCCAGATGTCTATTCCCATTTTCGAGAACAGGCCTTTCAGCTCGTTCACAAGCGCTATGTTTACCGCCCTGTAAATATTTTCAAGGAGCTTTGCCGTTTCAGCCACCCTTGTGGACGATACCGGCACGGTCCTGACCACTATTGTGTCGTAGAGGGCCTTTGCCGCCACAAGGCACGCCTCCGTGTAGCCTCCGACCACCTTGGGGATGGTTGACGTGGAGAAGCTCCCGTTATTCGGGTCTTCCCTTTCAGGCGAGTAAGCCAGGTGGAAGTCAGCGCCCGCCTTCAGCCCTGAGCCCTCAAGTATCTTTCGCATGTCAACATCTGTCGTGCCAGGGTATGTGGTGGATTCAAGCACTATAAGCTGCCCCGGCCTCATGTGCCTGGCTATGGTCTCCGCTGTTCCGAATACATAGGTCATGTCCGGCTCCCGGTTGGCGCTCAAGGGGGTGGGCACACAGGCCAGGATGCAATCCATGCCGGAAAGCAGGGAGAAATCAGAAGTTGGGCTGAAGGAGTCTTTTATCGCACTTATCCTCTGCGCATCTATATGCTTGATATAGCTGCCGCCCTGCCTCAGGGTCTCCACCTTTGCCGGGTCTATGTCGAAGCCGGTCACCTTGAACCCGGCCTTCGAGAATTCGAGCACCAGGGGCAGCCCCACGTAACCAAGCCCTATGACGCCTACCTTCGCCTCCCGGCTGCGTATCTTCTCAACAAGGCTTCGCGCCCCCCCGGCATGCTCCTTCCTGACATCCTCATCCATTATTGCGGCGTTGTTTACAAGCATTTTTTCATTGCCTCCTGTGGGCGGCGGTTTTTTCTTTTTCCCGCCAGCCTGTAATAGGGGAAATAAACAGGACTTTGGACTTTGGCTTTGATTTTTTTAAAAAATTCTTTGGTGCGCAGGGACTTTGTCTTTGACTGAAACTGTAAATTTCTACCACGTAACGGAGGGCTTGTCAATTATCCGTAGGAGGCGCCGGGAAGCCGCAAGCGGCCTCCCGGCCTGCAAAAAAACGGAAACAGGAGGACCCGGCAAAGGAAATTTGCTGACTTTAGCTTTGGCCTTTTAAAGCCGCGGAGCCGGCCCTGCCGTATATGTCCTTCAGTCTTACGATGTCGTCTTCGCCAAGGTACGCGCCGTTCTGGACCTCGATCATTTCAAGCGGTATCTTGCCGGGGTTTGCCAGCCTGTGGACAGTGGATTTGGGCACATAGGCGCTTTCGTTCTCGTGCACCAGGAATTCCTTGTCGCCGATGGTCACTTTCGCGGTGCCGCTGACCACTATCCAGTGTTCGGACCTGTGGTAATGCAGCTGGAGGCTAAGCTCCTGGTTGGGCTTGACCACTATCCTTTTTATCTTGTACGACGGTCCTTCCTCAAGGACGCTGAAGCTGCCCCACGGGCGGTCTATGGTCAGGTGCTCGTGCGCCTCTCTTCTTTCATTGATCCTCAGGTTCTCGACTATCTTTTTTACTTTTTGTGTCTCGCCCCGTTTGCATACCATTACGGCGTCGTCGGTTTCGACGATTATGCAGTCGCTGATGCCCACGGCCGCTATAAGGCGCTTGTTGCCGATAATGAGGCTGCCATTCGTATCCACGGAGACCACATCGCCGACCTTTGCGTTGCCTTCCTCGTCCTTGTCCAGTATTTCATAGATGGAATCCCACGAGCCGATATCATTCCAGTACAGGTCCAGGGGTTTTGTAAGAACGCTGCCGGATTTCTCTATCACGGCATAGTCTATGGAGACGTCCGGCATCTGCCCGAAATTTTCAACCATGTGCTCGTATGGTTTTTCAAAAAATTCGGAAATGGCCGGGACGTGCCTGGAAAACTCATCGAGCATGGTGCCCACGGTGAACAGGAACATCCCCGAGTTCCAATAGTAGTTCTCCTTCAGGAACTGGCTTGCCCGTTCTGCGGACGGCTTCTCAATGAAACTCTCAACCTTGCCGAAACCGTCTTTTAGAGTCCCGGTTTTGATATATCCGTATCCTGTTTCCGGCCTGGTCGGCTTTACGCCAAAGGTGATTATATGGCCTTTCCTGGCCATATCACAGGATTCTTTAAGCAGCTCCGAAAACTGCCCGGAAGGCCTTATTATATGGTCGGAAGGCGAGACAAACACAAGCTCGTCCCTGCCGCTTTTGAGCTTGTCCATGCAGTATTTGATGCCCAGGGCGATGGCCGGGGCGGTATTTTTCCCCACCGGCTCGAAGATCATGTGCTTCAATTCCCCAACGGCGGAATTAAACAGGTCCGCATATACGTTGTTTGTGACGACCACTATCTTGTCAGGATTGCATGCCTGCTTAAGCCTCTCGACCGTCTGCTTCACGAGGGGGGACTGGCTGCCGTTTATCCTCATGAACTGCTTGGGACAATTTTTTCTGGACATAGGCCATAACCTGGTGCCAGACCCCCCGGCCAGAACGATGGAAATCATCAAAAACCCCTCCCTTTGATGGAAAAATATTTTTTTCCGCGGCAAAAAAGCTTTTAACCCAAATCAAAAGAACCCATATTTTTTACCATCCGAAGGCCTGCCATGGCAAGACATTTTACAGGCTGCTTCATGTTTGCGAATATCGATTGTCAGTCCAGGTACTCCTCCAGAAGGCCCATGTGCTGGGCGGCAGAGGTCTCCCACCTGAACAGCCGGGCCCTCGAAAGACCCTTCCGGGACAGATCTTTCCGGAGCTCCCCGTTTGACAGCACCTCGTATATGCCCTCCGCGATGCTTTCTATGTCCAGGGGGTCCACGTACCTGCTTGCGCCGCCGCAGACCTCCGGAAGGCTCCCCGCCCTGGAGACGACTGTCGGGCAGCCGCAGGCCATCGCCTCAAGCGGAGGCAGGCCGAACCCCTCGTACAGGGAAGGCATGACAAGCAAAGCCGCTTTCCTGTACAGATCTGCCAGCTCATCATCGGAGACATTTTCAAGGAACGTGATCCTGTTAAAGATTTCCCCGTCTATGGGTATCTCCCTGAAATACCCCCTGCCGCCCGTGATCTTCAAGCCGGTTTCCACCCCGTATTTTTTTACAAGCAGTTCATATGCCTTAAGCAGGCGCTCGGGGTTTTTTGTAGCGGAAAGCCTGCCCGCAAAAAGTATGTAATCTTCTTTTTTGCTGTCCGGCGCATGAAAAAACCTTTCCTCTATGCCGTTATATATCACCGCTATCCTGCCCTCAGGGATGCCAAACCTCTCCATTATGCGCCTCTTGGAGTCGTTTGAGACCGTTATGACCTTAAGGGACCTTTTAAGCGCCACGGGCAGCACATATTTAAAATACGCCTTCTGCTTCCCGTGGAACTCGGGAAACATAAGCGGGATGATATCGTGCACGGCAATTATCTGTTTTTTGTGAAGAAGCGAGGCCTCGAGCTGGGACATATTGAAGACGGTCTCGTTCGATCCCAGGCCAAGCGTGCCAGTCCACATCAGCCTCAGGAGGTGCCCCCTGAAGCCGCAGTCTGGCGAAAGGGCCCCCGCAACCGTCCTGAGTTTTCCGCTTCTGATGTCCCTGAAATGGTCTGAGGCCCTTTTATTGATATAGAGCCTGAAAGGCTTATCTTCCCAGGAGGACAGGAAATGCCTGGACAAGGAAAGGGAATATCTCCCAAGGCCTGAAAGTCTTTCCCCTATGCAGGTTGCGTTGATGATCATGGGGTTGCATCGATATCAGTAAAGCAGCTTCTCGCCGTTTTTGGTAACGAGGGTGACAGACCTCATCCAAAGCCGCTTTTCCCACCACTTGCGGTTCTCCTGATACCAGCGGATCGTTTTTTGAAGCCCCTCTTCCCAGGAGACTTTTGGCTGCCAGCCAAGCACTTCCTTTATCTTCGCAGGGTTGCCGGTGTGTCTTATAACCTGCCCCGGACGTTCCCCCACATAGGTTATCAGGGATTTGTCCTTTCCCATCAGCCCCACGATATCGATGGCGATCGAATTCATTGAGCGGTGGGCGCCGGATGCCACATTGAAGACCTCGCCCGAGACCTTTCCGGGGTCGGCCTGAAGCACAAGGTCTACCGCGCTGCACAGGTCTTCCACGAATATGAAGTCCCTTGCCGCGCTGCCTGTTCCGTGCACCCTGATCGGCTCATCCAAAAGACAGCTCGTTATGAACCTGGGGATGGCCTTCTCCAGGTGCTGATAGGGACCGTAATTGTTGAAGGGCCGGATAATAACAGCGGGTATTTCGTAAGTGGCCCAGTATGAATAGACCAGCCTGTCCGCGCCGGCCTTGGCCGAGGCGTAGGGGGTCATCGGCATGAGCGCGTGTTCCTCATCCATCGCTTCGGACCTTGCGGTGCCGTACACCTCCGAGGTGGATATATGGATGAACTTCTCCACCCTGTCCCTGTATTTGACCACCGCGTTGGCTATGGTCTGGGTGCCCAGGACATCGGTCTCGAAGAAAATAAAGTTGTCATATATGGATCTGGTGACATGGCTTTCGGCGGCGAAGTGAACTATTATGTCGCTCTGGGAAACGAGCGTGTCAACAAGCTCGCCGTTTCTCACGTTGCCGTACCAGAAGCTCAGGCGTTCGTCGTTCTGGTGGTTGATGTTAACGGGCAGGTTTTCGATGCTTCCCGCGTAGGTGAGCGCGTCCAGCACCGTGATCCTGTAATCGGGGTGCCTGTCATATATATATCTGACGAAATTGCTGCCTATGAAACCGGCACCGCCGGTTACCAAAACAGTTTTCACCTGTCTTTGCCTCCGCTAATTGGTTAACGCCTCAATTCATGCCTGCAAGCACTGCAAGCGCACGCGCCCCTTCATTAAAAAGCAGGTCTATGGCGGACAGATATGGGACAAACGCGCCATGCATCTGGCTGTAGACCGGGTGCCTGTAATTCTGGAACTCCACTTTTATCCCGTGCCGGGCGAAACTCTCCGGGTCTATATAGCTGCGTCCGGCCGCCCCCTCATAAAAGATGCTCGCTCCGAAATACCTGCAGATGCCTATCAGACGCTCTATCCTGTCTCCGCTTATGCCCAGCGATGAAGACCTGACGATCTTTTTCTTTTTTTCGCCTATGCCAAGACAATCTGCCAATTCTAATATGAAGTGCATATCAATATCCACAAGATATTCCCATTCCCGGCTGTAAGCTTCTTCGAAAATACCCGCGTATTGCCTGTAGAAGGGCGCCTTGGAGTAGTTTTGCCTGATAGAGGAAAGGTGCTTTTTCTTCCAGCCGGCATTGTTGTCTATCCTGACCTCGTTTATAAGGGGATGCTCTTCGAACCTGATGTGAACAGGTACGGTAAGCCACTGCAGGCCGCCTGCGGTCTTTATCCTGTTTCTGTTCCTCCAGCTTCCCTTGTCGTACTGCACGTCATCGTAAATGACGAATATATCGCTTCTGTGCATTTGCTCGAAAAAACCGAGCCACGGAAGATAACCAGGCTGGAGGATACCGATCACTGGCCCTCTGGTCACGCGTCCCCTGCGTCAGCCGGAGAGCCCTCCATGTCATGGAACTCCAGTCTGTCAAACCTGCGGGCCTCGGCCTTTTTGACGATCTTCCAGTAATTGTGTTGCCAGGAGCGGAATTTCCAGTCCGGACAGTCTTTGCAAGGTTCGACCTCGTTGCCCCTTTTTTCGAGGTGCATCTTCCTGTAATATTCGAATTTTTCACCCAGCCATATCTGGGCCAGCCCCTCCTTATGGATATCCCCCATATTGGTATTGCCTGCAAGGTCCAGGGCGCAAAGGACTACTTTTCCTCTCGAATCTATGTTCAGCCGCTCGAAAAGATAAGGGCATGGGATCCTCTGTTCAGGGGGCAGATATGGCTCCGCATCAGCGCTCCGCGAGGGGTCGCTTATGCCGTATGTCAGATATTTCCGGTTCTGGAACTCATCCACCAGAGACCCCCAGAACCGTGCAGCGGCCTCCATGTCCGCCCCCTTCTGGTTTATCCCACTTGCTATTATTTTGGTAGGGCTCTTCAGCCTGTTGCGCAGGCTAACCATCATCTCCACATTTCCGACCAGTTTTCCCCAGTCCAGGCCCTTTCTTATGCCCGCGTAGCTTTCTGGATCGGCGGCATCGACGCTGAACTCAATCATGTCCACGCCCGCCTCTATGAGCCTGCGGCTGTTTTCCGCATTAAAAACGGAACCGTTGCTGATAAGGCCCACCTTCGCGCCGACCTTTTTGGCGTATTCTATAAGCGGGACCGCCTCCGGGTGGAGCATCGGCTCACCACCGCCCGTAAGGCGTATCCAAGCGCCGTGCTCGCCGCACTGGTCGGCAATTATCCTGAACGTCCCGCCTTTCATATGGGGAGTATCTTTATAACGCGCCCTCAGGTCAGAGTTCGTGAAAGGGCAGTGCAGGCATTTTGCATTACAGACATAAGTAAAAGCGATAACGCACATGAGAGGGAACTCCTTGGCCTCCTCCCTCAGTCCGTATCTTTCGCTTGTATGGATAATTTTCTCTTTGCTCATCTGGCCCTCATCCTTCTCCTTTTTCAAGTATGCAGCTTCCCATAGCCAGGGCGTCCATCCCGCTCGTTACGAACGTTCTCAGGGCGTCCTCTGGAGTGTTTACGACAGGCTCGCCGTTCAGATTGAAAGACGTGTTCACGAGCACTTCACAGCCGGTAAGGCTTGTGAACTCAGTCAGCAGACCATGCAGCAAGGACTCCTCTTTTCGCGCCACCGTCTGGAGGCGCCCGGTGCCGTCCTTATGAACGACAGCGGGTACAAGCCTGCCGGTCCCTTTTCTGAATCTGAGCGCCTTTTCCATGTATCTTACAGGCGCGTCCGTCTCCGTCCGGTGAAAAAACTTCGCCACGTCCTCCAGCTTAAGAACTGGGGCGAACGGGCGGTAGGCCTCCCTGTACTTTATCGCTGCGTTCAGCCGGTCTTTCATATCTTTGGTCCTGGGAGAAGCCAAAATGGAGCGGTGCCCCAATGCCCTCTGGCCGAACTCGGCCCTTCCCTGGAACCATCCCACAACCTTGCCCGCGGCCAGGAGCCGTGCGGTCTCCCGTGCGACGTTTTTTGAAACACGGTATCTCAATTTGTATTTTTCAAGCGCCTCGCCTATCTGGTCATCGGTAAACGCGATCCCCAGAGAAGACGTGTTTTCACGGGCGCTGACCTTTATCCCAAGGTCCGTGCACACCGAAAAGGCCGCCCCTATCGAGTTGCCGCTGTCGTCGGGGGCAAACGATACCGAGCATCTTTCAAAACCGGTCTGCTCCGTTATCGATCCGTTATGGAGACAGTTCATGGCTACCCCGCCTGAAAAGGCAAGATCGGAGCAGCCCGTTTTTTTGCGCAGATGAGAGATCATCCAGTTCATTACTTTTGCATAGAGCGCCTGCGCCGCCGCTGCAATATCAAAATGCCTACGGGTCAGCTCCTCGCCGGGTTTCCTGGCCGGTCCCAGAAGCAGCTCCATCTTCCCGGAGAAATACCCGGGACGGTCGAAATTATAGAAATCGAAGTAGGAGAGGTCCAGCTCATAATCCCCATCCGGCAACATCCTTATAAGCTTTGACATCCCTGGAATGTTCCGTGGGTTGCCGTATGCGGCCATGCCCATCACCTTCCATTCATCGCTGAATATCCTGTAACCCAGAAAATCGGTTATAGCAGCGTAAAAGCCTCCGATCGACTGAGGGAAATCCTTGGCCCTGACGGTCTCAAACCTTCCTTTTTGAGCGTATATCCAGGTGGTCACCTTCTGCTCGCTCCAGCCGTCCGCCACGAGGATCGCGCATTCGTCAAAACCTGAAATCTCATATGCAAGCCTGGCGTGGCAGGTGTGGTGATCCACGTAAGAGATCCTGAACGGCCCTTCTTCCCGGCCGCGGAATTCGCTCGTTGTCCCTTCTATCTTCCGGCCTAGCAGGGGCAAAAGATGGTTGGGCACAGAGGAGAGCCATTCGCCTGGATACCTCATCCAGTCCGAGAATCCGGCCCTGTATTTCAGCGAGACGTTCTCACCAGGGTTCCATCCAATGCCGATCCGATCGACTCCATCAAGCCCTATGCCGCCTGCTTCCAGGCAGAACCTTATTGCGCGGTGTGGGAAGGACCGGTCGTGTTTTATCCTGGAGAACCGCTCTTCGGGGGCCGCGGCCACTAGCCTGCCGTCTTTCACCAGGGCAGCGGAGGATATCGGGCCGGAGTTGTGTATCCCAAGCACATAAACCGGTTTTCTGTTTCGCTTTGCCTGCTTTTCTCTTTTTTTAATTTCCATTTCAAGCTGCCTCTATGCAGTCCCGGAACGAGCGCCTTTCCTGATGGAATTCATTTATAGCCGAGAGATAGCTGTCAAATATGCCGCCTTCGCTTCCCATGGCAGTCCTGATCCTGCCGGACAGCATATGCACAAGCTCCCGCCTTTCTTCAGCCCTGTCCAGGAAGTATGCTATTTTTTCGTTAAGCTCCCCCCCCGACCGGTAGATGATCCTATCCACCTCCGGTCCGAAAAAACTGTACAGCTCCGGCCTCGGGTCTACCAGGGCAAACCCGCCAGAAAGCAGGCAGTCCACAAGCTTTGGCGATATGCCGTCCTGGTTTATCATATTGCCTATTATAAGATTTATTTTGGAGGTCTTGTATACTTCGGAAATGGGGGCGCCATAGGCGACCGGGCTGTGGAAACTGATATTATCCCGGCTGGAAAGGTAATCTCCGCTGCCGGGGTCGGAATAACAGCCGAAAAAATCCAGCCTCTGCCGGACCGCTTCGAACATCTTCAACCTGATGCCGGTGTTTGCCGCCAAAAGCAGATAGTTATACGCCTCCCAGAAAAAGGGCGAATCCGGGGCAAGCGTGCTTCCAGCCTTTTCCAGGCTTTCCCTGTATATGTCGAATATGGGCTTTTGCAGGTTGGAATATTTTTCCGCCTGGGCGCTTTCAACGGCTTCCGAAAGGCCAGCATCCCCGGAAAAAGGGGGGGTGTTTTTCGTCAGATAATCCACATATATGTTTCCGCAATGGGATACATCATATGCAAAAAAATCCTCTTCCTTTTGCTGCAGGCCGTAAAAAAGCCCGGCGGTATTGTGGAGATGGAAACGGACCTTCATCTTCCCTGCCCCGAATATCTTTACCGCGTGTGCCGTGTCGCCCCTGTCATGGGAAAAATGGAGCGCATTCGGAGCTGTCAGGACGGCCTTGACCTCCTCGAAATTATCGCCAAGGAAATTTATCGCCTGAGTAAGCGTATTATCCCACAAGAAAAGAGCGGGTTTTTGCAAAAGGTTCACTGCATTCACCAGTCCCTCATCCGTCTGAAGGTTCAGGGACCAAAGACAACCGCCATTTTCCCATCCCACGATAAGGTCGGGGTCCATCGCCCTGATACGGCAAAAAAGGTCGTAAGTGATCGAATACTGGCCGAAGCCTGATTTTGACCTGCTCCACTTTGGCTCTACACGGAGCACTTCAGGACTAAAACCCCTCTTGCGGAACTCTTCCTCCGCGTATCCGATCGAGTGCTCCCTGAAAAAGGAAAAGCTATCTTTTAGCAATATGAAAAGAACTTTTTTCATAAGGCATGGAGCCATTTATGCACGTTCAACTTTTCCTCCCGATAACGCCAAGTATCTGGCCAAGACGGAAACTATCTTTGAATCGCGGCAGACGGTATTTTTCCCCCGGCGGAGCGTAAGGCCAGGCATTTATGTACTTGATGCCCTCAAAACCGCTTTTTTGGAACCAGTCCATGACTTCCTCGACCCTGAATTCGAAATGATACTGCGGCGTATACCAGTCGTAATTGCAGAATTTCGCGTATTCGGCATTTTTCTGAAGCGAAAACCAGAAAAATCTTTTCCAGAAGGAGGGCCATGGGAGGCGCTGAAGCCCTGTCATAAGACCGCTTATGCTATCCTGCAATCGAAAGGGCATTTTATTTATCACGCCCCTAAAAAAATGATCGGACATCCCCAACATGAAAAAAGGTTTCCGGTATACCATCACATAAAGCTCACCGCCCCCTCTCAATAATGGAGGCAAATTGCGGAAAGTGAGAGCAGGCTCGGGCGTATGGTGCAGCACTCCATAGCAGAAAATGAAATCAACAAGCGGTCCAGACGGAAAAGGCAGATTGTTAAGATCAGCCTGCATGAAGTGTGTGTTTGGCAGATGAGAGCACAGCGCATACGCCTTTTCGCAAGCTATTGAATAATCGATGCCGATATAAAGCCCGGAGCGTTCAGCCAGAAACCTTGCAACCCTTCCGCCCCCGCAACCCGCATCCAGGACGGCTTTATTCTTGAAATCGGGTAGCCGTTTGTCAGTAATTGCCTCGAACTCACGGGAATCCTCATCCCGCAGCCAGTTGAACTTGAGCCATTCCTCATCAAAGGACGATGTATAGTTACCGCGCATCTCCTCGGGAGTGATAAAACGTGGAATGCCGCCAATTATGGGATATTGATTGCCGGTTCTTCTGTCGATGAGCTGGCCGCTTATGATTTCTTCGCCCCGGACTTCATCGGCCTCTAACTCAAGCGGATTGCCCGTTCCAGGAGAGCAGATATACTTAAGGAGCGCTTTTTTCACCTTCCGCGTCCTTTTCCAAACAGGTTTTTTAATGCGCTTTTAAGGGGATCTTCTGTTTTCGCCCCTCCGGCCAGTTCGCGGAAAGACACGACGTGGGGGGATTTTTCATCCACCCTTGGCACACGGGAATGAATGGACAGAAGAACAAATACCTCGTTGGCAAATACAGGGGCCAGTCTGGATAATGATCTCAAAAATCGCTTGTCCATGTCCCGTACCATCCCCTTATGTACAAGCACCCAGCGGACGGCATCTTTCTCTAGGGGGCCCGCGGGATACGGGAAAAGCACCCTGCCGGGAAACTTTTCCTCGAACTCAGAAGGCGCTATGACACTCTCGTCCGCCGCCATGTTGGCCGCAAGGAAATCCGCTGCGGCGCTCCAGTAGGCGTCTTCCTCCGGGAACAGGCCCACGCCGGCAGAAGGGGCCTGCTCTGCCGCTTCCGCCGCCTTTCCAGCCGGCTTTACTTCGGCATCCTGCCCACAGGAAGCCGCCGCGGGTGCAACGGCTGGCGCCGGCCTTTCGCGCCTCTGCTCCGGGAACCTCCAAGTAACGGAGTGAAGCCTGGGTTCGTATTTGTTCATGACCGCCTCTATTTCAGAGGTAATATTACCGGCCAGCTCCTTTATCTCTTTAAACCCTTCTTCGTCGGTCCATCCCTTCTGGACGGCCATGTCCAGATAAGGTATATAGATGGAATCTTCAAAAATCTTCGCATACTGCTTTTTCCACCTGAAGGCGGCTAGCCCCCCAAGGTCGTACCATTCGAACTCAACGTCAATAAGCGGGTCGCCATAAAAAGATATGTCCCTGCCATTGACGACGGTAGTCCTGCCTTTTATCTCTTCAAACAGCCGCTTGCCGCCCTCTTTTTTCAATGTCCATGGATTTATGCCCATGTTATCGGAGTCATGAAAGGCGACTATGCCGCCGTCCCTGACCATTGGGGCATAAATGGCCAGGTCGCGCCTGGCGTTTGCATAGGAGTGATCGCCGTCTATGAAGACCGCATCAAGCATCTCCCCGCCCAGCATGGAGCGCAGCTCTGCTACGGCCTCCGGGTCGTGCGAAAGGCGTTTTATATCGGGCGTCCAGCCTTCGTACTCCGAAGGGTCCATTGTTATGACCTTGTTGAATACCTCTTGGAATATCCTGCTTGCCCCGCCCCTGAATGAACCGACCTCAAGAAAATACTCCTTCCTGGGAAGCGACAAAAGCAGTTTCAGAAAGGGCTCGAAATGCCGCCATTCCTGCTGGATGGAATATTTTTGGGCCATTTCCAGGAAAAGGCCGTGCCATTTATCCCGGTCAAATTCAATGCCTTGATATTGGGAGGCGCCATTGCATCCGGAGCGGCTTGTGCTCATTTGGGCAGCTCTGAAAGAACGCGGCTTATGACGTAATCCGCCTCATCCGGTTTCAGCTTCGGGTAAAGGGGCAGGGAGATCGTCCGGGCGCCGATCTTTTCGGCCACCGGAAAATCCCCTTTTTTATGGCCAAAATTTTTCCTGTAATATCCAAGCAGGTGGATGGGGGTATAGTTCACGGCCACTCCGATCCCCTTTTGCTGGAGTGAATGAAGGAGGCGGTCACGTTTTCCGGAGGCCACCTGAATGGTAAAAAGGTGCCTGGCATGCTTTGAACCAGGGACGGGCTTAAGCAAACCGATGCCCTTTGCTCCGTCAAAGGCGCGCTCGTATCTCCTTGCAATCCGCTCCCTTTTGGCCCGGAGTTTTTCTATCCTTTCGATCTGCCCGGCAAGGAGGGCCGCATGGATGTTGTCCATGTTGTATTTCCAGCCCAGCAAGGGCATGTCCCAGTGACGGTAGATTTTAGAATACCGCTCGGCGGCCGACTTGTCGATGCCGTGAAGCCTGAGGCTTTTTATGAGGCCCGCCTTCCCGGAATCGTTCGTGGCTATTGCTCCCCCCTCACCGGAAGTGATGTTCTTTGTGGCATAGAAGCTGAAGCAGGCGGCATCGCCAAGCTCTCCCGGCCTTATGCCGTCGCGGACCGACTCAATCGAATGGGCGGCGTCCTCGATGACAACCAGCCCGCGCCTGTCAGCTATGCGCCTGATCTCCTTCATGTCGCACATCTGCCCATACAGGTGCACCGGGATTATTGCCTTCGTCCGGCGGGTAACAGCTTTTTCCATGAGCTCTGCGTTGATATTGCCCGTGCTTTCCTCCACGTCCACAAAGACAGGTCTAGCCCCGGCGTGGAGCACCGCGTTTGAGGTGGCGCAAAAACTCATCGGGGTGGTTATGACCTCGTCTCCGGGGCCTATGCCCCACGCGATCAGGGCCAGATGGAGGGCGGCGGTGCAGCTTGTTACGCCGACAGTGTTCTTGCATCCGGTATAACCGGAGAACTTCTCCTCGAACACGCGGACAGCCTTGCCGGTTGTCAGGAAGATGGATTTCAGCACTTCAGAGGCGGCAGAGATGTCCCTCCGGTCGAGATTATGCCTGTAAAATTCTATTTTCGTATTGGAACGCATGATTTATTTTTTACCGCCCTATTATACCAGCCCGGCTTTATTAACCGGGCTTACTTATAGCCATTCATATGAGCGGGCCTTCACTTCCTCTTCAGGAACAGGTCGCATGAAGGCATGGATAAAAGCTCATCAATGTTGCCGTCCACGATTTGAGATTCCGTAGTGATGTATGCGAGCCTGAAGCCTTTTTCCGCCAGTTTCATGAGAAACTCACGAGGGTCTCTCTTGCCGGAGATCATGGATGGAGTAAATTCCGTGATTATCGTTATATCGGGGTTTGCATCTATTATCCCGTTCATCCCGTCGAATATGAAGGGTTCGCTCCCCTCGGCATCCATCCTTATCAGATCGAACCTGAGTCCTTTATCACTGAAATAATCATCCAGCGAAACGGCTTCCACCTCTATTTTTCTGATCGAGTCCCCAACATCGCTGGAAAGGTCGTGGATGCTGCTGCTTCCATAATGCTTTTCGGACACGCTGAAGGTGATCCTGGTATTCCTGTCCATCGCGGCCTTGTTTTCGACCACGGTCCTGTCTAAAAAACCGTTGACCTCGATATTGCGGTGAAGTATGTCGAAGACCGGCGGGTTGGCCTCGAACGAGAAGAGTTTTCCTTTCTCTCCTATTGCTGATGCAAGCAGAAGGGAGTAATACCCGAAGTTTGCCCCCACTTCTATGACATTCATCCCAGGTTTTACCGTATCCATGACTACCTTGGTCACCCACATCTCCCAATAGCCGTCAAGCAGTATGTGGGGAGCGAGGGACAGGTCCCGGGTGTCCACAAACATCTTGTGCCCCCAAACGGTCCTGGCAAGCGCCCGATGGCTGCCCATGTAAACCGGCTGCGCAGCGTTCCTGGCAGGTTCTGGAGTTTTTACGGACACATCCGAAGGACGGAGCAGTCCATGATAGACGCCCCTGGCAAATCCTCCCAAAAAGGGCACCTTTTTTATTGCGTTCTTTAGCCGGAGCGACGAACTCATCTTTTTCAATCCCCCTTTTAAAGCCTTGTAATGCTCTGAACTCCTCACATCCGGCAGATCCGCCCGTTTCGCAAACACAACAAAAACCTCATTTGCAAAAACAGGCGTGAATGCGGCCTCTATCATTGAAAGAAGCCCGGCGCCGGTCTCATTCAGCATGCCTTTATGGATAATCGCCCACTGGAAGGCCCGGCCTTCGACTCGTCCGTAAGGGATGACATGCCCTGGAAATCCTGCCTCGAATGCTGCAGGCGCAAAAACAAGCTCACCCTTCTTGATGTAGTTTTTCACAAATTCCGCTGCGCCTTCCCACAAGGCATCGGGAAGGGCGGTACTGGTGCCGCACGAAGCTTGCGCCGGCGGCACTGCCAGTGAGGCCTCCTGTTTTTTTTGCATAGCCTGTTCCACCTTTACTGACTCGATCAGTTCAGCCGTGTCATTGGCAAATTTCAATCGCATATATGCAGCATCGCGTGGCAACTCGATAACACTGACTATCTTGTCGTCGTCTTTCGCATACTCAAGGCTTATTTCTGCTATGGTATGATGGTTCGCGTCCTGAAGGACTGCCCGGGGGTTGGTCCTGCCGTAATGTTCCATCAGTTCATGATATTTGGCTTTCTTTTCTAAATACATCTTATCTTGCGAGATATCGGGAATTGGAAGCAGTTCTTTTCCCGCCATCTGCAGATACCAATTCCAGTGGTTTGGATATCGGATCGTGTTCAATTCATCCAGCAGGAGGCCGCAGCCGCAATAGCTGACTTGGCATGGGACCGCTTTTTTATAAAAAGCCCTCAATGGCTTCGAATCATACAGGCATCTCCTGAAATTCCCGTCCTCGTCGACAAACAGGGAATAGGAGCCGGCCAGGCAAGGTATTCCGTAGTAGTCTTTTATTGTCAGATCATGCTCTATCCGGTCCCGCCAGCCCATATCGTCCAGTTGCATCAACGCCCGTTCCTCAGTGGTATAGCTGTCCGGATATTTTTTCCCGTCATGAAAACCGGAAAAGGCGGCGAGGCGCAGCGCTATCCCGTTTTCCTTGAAAAGGGCCGTATATTCCTGCACCTTCGCAAGCCGCGTAGGGTGGCAGACGAATACCGCGTCCGGGATTGCCCCCAATGAGCGGGCAACGAGCAGGTTGTCGATGAATTTCCGGATATTCTCCTCGCCCTGAGGGTGAAGGGCGGCCCAAAGATGTATTGGCGGCCGGCCGGCGGGCATCCATTTGCGCGGGTCGGTTGAATTGTTCGTGGGGAAATTGACCACCCCGTGTTTTGCTGCGATCTCAAGTATCTCCTTAATCTGCGGGTGGAGGGTGGGCTCCCCGCTTGCGCACTCGAAAGTGGTCGCCGTAAACTTGCCGCCGAATGACTCGTACATGGACCTTAATCGTTCGAGGGAATGCAGCTTGGGCTTGTCCTTGGCGTTATGGCCCACACAGTAGAAACATTTGTAATTGCAGGCCATCCTGAGCGCGATTTGAACTTCAATGCCAGGAGGGTTTATAGCCACAGATTTCCAGCTCTCTTTGTCTGAAAGGGAGCCACCACCGCTCTCAAAGATCACTCTGCGGCATTTGGAAAACCTGCCAGACAGTGTAATCCTCAGTTGTTTTTTGCCGCTCTCCTCACCCTGGAATACCTTGAAATATGGCGTGGAGTTTTTCACTCCGTCTAGGTTTATCTCCAAGTAGGAAGAAAGCGCTTCACCGTTCCTCTCAAAAAGAACACCCCATGACTCCATTAAAAGAAACCCCTTTGCATTGATCAGATCGGCTTTATTCTATGGTAAATGTCTTTGGCTAATTTACCGATAATGGGCACCTTTTTTATCCTCTCCTTATTTTGGAGCCCGAAATTGATTATGGCGGCCTTGAGCCTGCGGAATGCCCCCAATTTATTTAACCCGGCTCTTAAAGCCTTGTAATGCTCGGAAGCCCGCACATCCGGCAATTCCGTTTTCTTCGCAAACGCTACAAATACCTCATTGGCAAAAACAGGCGTAAATGAGGCGTCAATTAAAGACAACAGCCCACGGCCAGCCTCATCCAGCATCCCTTTATGGATAATCGCCCACTGAAAGGCTCTTCCCCCGACCCGGCCATAAGGGATTACATGCCCCGGGAAAACGCATTCGAACTCGCTGGGAGAAAGAACGAATTCTCCTGCCCTTATTTGGTCTTTAACAAATGAAGCCGTCTCAACCCATAATCTGTCGGGTAAATCAACCGTGGCACAGTCAGGAGTTATTGCCGGGGCCGATAAGGTTACATTCCCCTCAGGCTCGGTTTTGGCCGCAAGCGTGTTTACTTTGGGCCCAACCGGGGGTTCCCCCGGGAAGAAAATCTCTATATTTTTCTCAAAGGCATCATTATATTGGCGGTAAGTCATCTTCCTGCCCGCAAGCGAGGGGGTCAACATGTCCAGCGCCTCATCAATGTTGATCAATCCGGAGAGTCTTTCCTTGTAGTTGATCAAAAGCTCCGCGGTGCAGTCTTCAAGGCCATACAGCTCAAAAAGACAGGCGAGTTTCAGAAGCTTTTCCGGGGAGAATTCCATTTTCCAAATGCGCTCATAGTCCGGCTTGGCTGCATCCCGCAGATACAAGGCATCGCCCCATAGAATCTGCCCTTCCGTGGTTTGGGCTGGGATATTGTATAAAAAGGGTTTGGGCAAGGCGGCCCTGCTGTATCTGAAACACTCAATATCGAACAGGGAGAACCCCTTGCTCCTTAAAAGTCTGTCTATGTTTGAAAACATATTACCGTTATCCGAAACAGGTCCCTGAAAATTGCATTCGACAAAAAGCCCAAGCACCGGCCCTGAAAGCATCTCCTTTGCTCCTGCCAATACCTCAAAATCATGGCCATCGGTGTCAGTTTTTATAAAATCTATATCCAGATTGCCGTTTTGCCTCGCAAAAGAGTCAAGGGAAATGGATTTGCTTGTGACCTCACCCTTGCCGGAAGGGTCAAAGAATGCATTCACATAATTGATAGCCATGACATTCTCCGCCCTTTTGTTGCTCGTCCTGTCCATTACGGCATCGCTTTTCATCCAGTCTTCGGGACTAATTTCCATTTTCTCATCACATGTGACAAGGAATGGAAGGTATTTTATTTTCTCAGATTTTGCTTGCCTGTTTAATCTGTCGGCTTCGCTTATCAGCGGCTCAAAGGCAAAGGCTGCCAAGTCCGGAGAAAAGACATCCCAAAAGCCGGATATTCCACCACTTGCTCCCACATCTATCAGGCGGAAGTCGTTCCCCCTGAAAAGTCTCTTTGACGTTATAGAATGGGTTAAAGTTGGACTGCCCTGTCTGTTCATTCAAGGGACCTCTTTCTCATTTTCAGTCTGATAATTCCCCTTTTGCATCTACTATAACAAAAAAAACACATCCATCCGTGCAGCGTAGTTTCTTCTTGGGCCCAGCAAGTCTAATGCCTTTTCCCTTTCTCGAATTAGCAGTCAGGGCCTTGATTTAATTGCAATTCGTGTTTTCCTGATGCTGTAATTGTGCGCGGCTGCATTCAAATCCTGCCGCCCGCTTAACTTCTTATACTGGATTAAGCATGGGAGGCAGCCGCCAAATATAACTGAGGCCTGTAGTGATGGCCGAATTAAGAATCGTTGCCAAAACAAACACAAGACTTTTTCAAGGCCTCCCCTCAATTTAAAAAATCTTTTTAATCTCTGCAATTAAATAGTTTTATCTTAAATTCTTTTTCCCAGAGACCAAGTATTTTTATTTAAATGCCCAGAACTCTATTTCCCGCCATTAAAGCTGCCCAGGGCCAGATAGTTCACCCCCTTGCCGAATTTCGAGCCGTCAAGCAGCCGCCAGCAGTCGATAATGGTCGTGGGATCATGGGCTATGTAGCTTTGGTCTATTTCCTTGAACTCCCCACACTGCGTTGTAAGCACACAAATCGTGGCGCTCTGGAAACAGTCCCTGGCGGAGGAGGCGTACAGTATCCTGTCTTCGAAATGCACGCGCGCGCTTTCAGTGGCGATGGGGTCATATGCGATCACCTCCAGGTTCCTTTCCAGAAGCCGTTCTATGAGCTTTATCCCGGGGGATTCCTCTATTACCGGAGTATTGGGCTTATATGCAAGCCCAAGCACTCCTACAACATTCCTGTCGCCGTTTGGTGTCTGTTTTGCTATCAGTTCGGCCAGCAGCTCCGTTTGCACCTGGTTTATACGGTCCGTTGCCGTGGCAAGGCTTGCCTCGACGCCATACTCCTTCGCAAATGCGGCAAACGCCCTGTTGTCCCTGGGAAAACACGGGCCGCCGAAACTCAGCCCGCCTTTAAGATAATGGGGCGATACCCTTTTGTCCGCGCCGAGCGCCTTGGTTATATGGTCTATATTGGTGCCGGGTATTTGCCCGCAGATATTGGCAAGCGTGTTGGCAAAGCTTATCTTCATGGTCACGAACGAGTTAAGGCTTATTTTGGTGACCTCCGCGCTCGCCACAGACATCTTGGCCATGTAAGGCTTGTTCTCGCAAACGGCCTGGTAGACTTTTTCCAGCTCGTCGCACACCTGCTCGCTGCTGCCGCCTATGAGGACCATATCCGGGTTCAGAAAATCGGTGATGACGCTTCCCAGAGCTATGAACTCTGGGTTATAGGAAACGCCAAAATCCCTGCCCAGCTTCCTGCCCGAGACCGACTCTATAAGAGGCACCAGTTCGCGCTCAGTCGTGCCCGGAGACACCGTGGATGTGATCACGAATATATGATATTTCTTGTCCGACTTCCCGAAAGCCGCGGCCAGGTGAGTAAGGGCGTCCTTCAGATACTTGTCGGAAAAATGGCCGTCAGACCGGCTTGGCGTCGGTACGATCAGGAAGGTAATGCCGGACCCCTTGACCGCCTCTTCAAAGTCCATGGTCGCACGCAGTCTGCCCTTTGAGAGATCTATCATTTCCTGCAGTCTTGGTTCCTTGACCGGGGCTGAACCCCTGTTTATGGCGTCCACGAAACCACGGTTTATGTCGACCCCGATAACGTTAAATCCCTTTGCGGCAAAACATGACGCAGAACAAGCTCCGAGCTTTCCCAAACCCACGACGGAAAGCGAAGGTTTTCCCCCCATAATCTCAGTTACCCTCCATTTTTAATTTGCCGTTGCCCCTCGTCTTAAGAACGCTTAAGTCGCAGGCGATCGGCATCCTCCACCCGGTCCCAAAGGCCCTGTCGGTCACCTTCAGTCCCGGAGCGGCCTGTCTCCTTTTGAACTCAGCGCCTTTTACAAGCTTCAGCACCTTTTCGACCGTGTGCTCCTCAAAACCGGCCGTGACGATATCGGAGACCGGAAGGTGCCGCTCCACGTGCAAGTGGAGCACCTGGTCCAGGACGTCATAGGGAGGCAGACTGTCCTGGTCGGTCTGGTCGGGCCGCAGCTCCGCGGAAGGGGCCTTGTCTATTATGGCCCGCGGAATTACCTCGCCCCTCTGCTCGTTTATCCAGTTGGATATCCTGTAGACCATGGTTTTGGGCAGGTCCGATATGACCGCAAGCCCGCCGGACATGTCGCCGTATATGGTGCAGTACCCGACCGACAGTTCGGATTTGTTACCAGTCGTAAGCAGGAGCGCCCCGCGCTTGTTCGAAAGGGCCATAAGCAGGTTGCCCCTTATGCGGGACTGTATGTTTTCCTCGGTCACATCCTTCGGAGCGTCCCCGAAAGCGCCCTTGAGCGCCGCATCGAAGGCGTCCATGAGTCCGCTGATGGGAATATGCACAGTCTCGATCCCGATATTGCGCGCAAGCTGAACCGAGTCGTCCACGCTTCCCCTGCTCGAATAGGGCGAAGGCATGAGCACACCTATCACATTTTCCGGCCCGATGGCCTCGGCCGCTATGACAGCGGTGAGGGCGGAATCTATGCCCCCGGAGAGGCCCAGGATGGCCCGGCGGAACCCGCATTTCCGGATATAGTCCCTGGTCCCCATCACAAGGGCTCCAAAGGCCTCTTCCTCCGGCCCCGGATCGGACTCGGGCAGCGCCTTTGGAAGATCTTCGGGGTCGATCAGGATTATGTCTTCGGAGAACGCCTTGCCTCTGGCAACGATCTGGCCGGCACCTGAAGCCACTATGCTTCTTCCGTCAAAGACCAGGTCGTCATTGCCGCCGGTCTGGTTTACATAGAGGACCGGCACATGGAATTTGACCGCGAGATTGCTTATAAGGACCTCTCGCACGGCCTGTTTTCCAAGCGTAAACGGAGACCCGGAGAGGTTAAGTATGCAGTCCACCTTCTCCGATTCAAAAACCTTAAGCGGGTCGTTATTGTAAAGGCGGCGTGACGGGTCCGCCTCGTTCCATATGTCCTCGCAGATGGTAACGCCCAGACGCAGGCCGCCAAGCTGGAAACCGGAAACCCCCTGCGCCGGTTCAAAATACCTGTCCTCATCAAAGACATCGTAGGTGGGCAGCAGGCTCTTGAAGAAACTTGCCGCCAGCTTTCCGCCCTTTGCCAATAGCGCCGCGTTATAGAGAGGTTTTCCAACCCCCGAGGTGTTTGGCACCGCCGCGCCGAAAAGCACCGGAGGGCAATCTGCCAGCTCTTCCGCCAGCCGGCGGGCAGCCTCAAGACCCCTCTCCACGAAGCATTTGTTTAAAAGCAGGTCCTTTGGCGGGTAACCGGACAGGTAAAGCTCGGGAGCCACGCAAAGCCCGGCCCCCATCGATTTCGCCTTTTTTACATATTCGGCAAGTTTGGAGGCGTTGCCGGTTATGTCGCCCACTACGGGATTAAGCTGCAAAAGAGCTATCTTCACCCGAAAAGACCCTCCTCCACCTGGAACGGAAAAAATTTTGCCGGGACGAAAAAACAGCGCCCACTTAATTTTTTAATTATTGTTCGCTAACGCCGCGCTAAAGTTTAAAATTATGGGCTCTCTTTTGTCAAAAGATCAGCGGAAATAACCCGGGGGACACAGCCCGCCAAAACAGGAACCGCGGTTGACAAACGCGATTTCCCGATTGTATAGTTCAGAGTTTAGCGATTTTAAGACCGGGCTTTCCAATAGAAAATTTTTGAAGGAGGCGTTTAATCTTGCAAGGCCAAAGAAAGGCTCTGGTATGCGGCGCAGGGGGGTTCATAGGCAGCCACCTGGTAAAAAGATTGAAAAGGGAAGGGTTTTGGGTAAGAGGGGTAGACCTGAAATATCCTGAGTTCAGAGAGACCGAAGCGGACGACTTTGTTATAGGAGACCTTAGAGACCCTCACACTTGCAAGGATGTTGTAGATACGCGCTTCGATGAGGTCTATCAGCTTGCTGCGGACATGGGGGGGGCCGGTTTTGTGTTCACCGGGGAAAACGACTCGGCCATTATGCATAATTCCGCCACTATAAACCTTAATGTGCTTGAGGCTTGCCGCGGCAGAAACACAAAAAAGATATTCTACTCCTCCTCAGCCTGCATATACCCCCTGTATAACCAGCTTGACCCGGACAACCCCAAATGCTCGGAGGACTCGGCTTATCCCGCCGCTCCTGACAGCGAATATGGGTGGGAAAAACTCTTTAGCGAGCGGCTGTACCTGGCTTACCGCAGAAACTACGGGATGGATACCCATGTGGCGCGCTATCACAATATATTCGGGCCGGAGGGCACATGGAGGGGCGGCCGCGAAAAGTCTCCGGCGGCCCTCTGCCGCAAAGTGGCGGAGACGCCGGACGGCGGAGAGATCGAGGTCTGGGGCGATGGCAAGCAGACCCGCTCCTTCCTTTATATAGACGAATGCCTCGAAGGCTCAATAAGGCTGCTGCGGTCTGATTTCCCGGGCCCGGTCAATATAGGCTCGGACGAGATGGTGACGATCAATCAGCTTGCCGGCCTGGCTATGGAGATCGCGGGGAAGAAGCTCTCCATAAAACACGTTCCCGGACCGCTGGGCGTCAGGGGAAGGAACTCCGACAACAACCTGATCGGGGAGAAATTGGGCTGGAGGCCTTCCGCTTCTCTGAAGGAAGGCTTGACCACGACGTATCACTGGATAAAAGAGCAACTGGCAAACGCAAAGAAGTAAAAAAGCCGCGTACACCAACTTTAAACCAGAAGGCCGCTGCGGAAAAAATCCGAAGCGGCCTTTTTTATTTGGCTCGTCAGTTTTGTGTGGCGGCGGACGGCAATTCGCTGCGCTTCTGCCCCAAAAAGCTAAAGGCTTTTTGGGGACCCCTGACCTGGTCCGCCGTCTCCCGCAGCCAGGTACACTGTGGTGGTTTTGTTTGGGGGGTGGGCGCGGCTCAAATGAATACGGCAAACAGTTTTTTGCCGCCGCGACAAACCCGTTTGCCATAAGCGTGAACAGGCAGAGCGCAAGCGTGCTAGTATGGCGTTTCAAAAATTTTTAGCATTAATTTGTTGTCATTCCCGCAAGCGGAGCGCGCCGGGAATCAATCTTTAAAGGACGATTCCGCCCGTTTTTATCCGCAATCGGAATAGATCTGGCCGGAATGACAGACTTATGACGGTTATTTCTGAAACACCACACTAGTGTAGTGAGTCTAACGCTTCTTTACATTTGTTCGAGTATTTTGGCCTCATTCCCGCATGTAGTAAGCGGGAATCCAGCGACGTTGTCTTATGGCCGGCAAAAATCAAAGTCACTGGATTCCCGATTAAGACCTCGGGAATGACGAAAAAACGGATTTATTTCTTGGAGCTTTCTAATGTAAAAAGATTTACGACGCAATACACTAGCGGCTTTTTTGGTTGTCATTCCCGAAAGCGTTAGAGCGACGGGAATCAGTCTTTAAAGGCGATTCCGCCCGTTTTTATCCGCAAT
>JAKAJM010000042.1 GCA_021813765.1 Nitrospirota bacterium | reverse complement strand
AACGCGGCAATGGATTCAGGCAGGTACAAGGACGCGATAGACGCATACGAAGCCGCCCTGAAACTTGACCCGAAGAACGTGGATGTTAGAGTGGACATGGGCACCTGCTACAGGAATGCAGGCCTTTCGTTAAAGGCGGTCGAGGAGTACAGGAAAGCCCTTTCGATAAATCCGAATCACGCGATTGCCATGAGGAACCTGGGCGTCGTGCTTGCCTACGACCTGCACAAGAATAAAGAGGCGGTCGCCATGTTCAAGGAATATCTTAAGGAGAGCCCTTCAGCTCCCGACGCAGTCGCGGTCGGGCAGGAAATAGCCAAGTTCGAGGGGCGCTAGAGTAGTGTCTCATAAACGACTGGTGTTATTAATTTGGCCGAAAACATAGCTCCCGATTGTCATTCCCGCAAGCGCAGCAGAGCCTGTCCCGGCTCGCCCGGGATCGCGGGAATCCTACTTAAAGACAAGAAAGATTCCGGACAAGCCGGAATGACAAAATTAAGATAGAATAAGCGATTTTAGCCATATTATTTATAACACCAGCTATTTGAGAGACACTACGCTAGCGACACCCTCCGAAAGAAAAAAGCTGTTTTTTTTAAAAGGTCCGGAACTGAAAAATCTCAGCCCTTCAATAACACTGTATCGCAGTTTGTGATAAGCTCCGGCGGGACGCTCGCGGCCATGTCCCCCGTAACGGTCGCGGCAGGGCTGGAGCCATGGTCCATTGTCGTCGATCCATCGGGCAAATATGTCTATGTGGTAAACAAGGGAGATAATACCGTGTCGCAGTATACGATAGGCTCTGGCGGAGCGCTCACCCCGATTAGCCCGGACTCTGTGCCCGCCGGATTGGGGCCCATGTCTATCACGGTGGACCCTTCGGACAGGTTCGTTTATGTGACGAACGAGGGAGATAAAACCGTATCGCAGTACAGTATAGGGGCGGGCGGAGCACTTACGCCGGTGAACCCGAAGAGGGTGCCGGCCGGGTCGCGTCCATGGGCGGTCTTCACGACGTCGGCAAGATGAACTGCAGAGAATTTTTTTTTAAGTCTGTCATACGGCTAAAGCCACCCGATTTTAATTTTTTGTAATACGATAAAAACGTGGCCTTCAATTATTTTCCACCTTGCCTGCCACGGCCCGGCATATCTGCCCGTGGTCCTCATTTTCTGAAAGCACCCTGCTTAACAGGGAGGACAGTTCGGCTATTTTGAACGGCTTGGCGATGACGCCCCTGAACCCGTAGACCCCGAAATCGGCCATGACCGGGTCATGGGAATATCCGCTTGAAACGACCGCTTTTACGAAAGGATCAAACTCCATTATTTTCCTCAAGGTCTCCTTGCCGCCAAGTCCGCCCGGCACTGTCAGGTCCATGACGACAAGATCAAAAGTCCTTCCAGCCTCTTTCTCTTTTCTGTAGATCTCAATCGCCTCTTTCCCGTCCTTGACGCATTCCACTTTGTAGCCAAAGGCCGTCAGGGCGTCCAAGCAGATGTCCCGGATCATGTCATCGTCATCCATGACGAGTATGCGCGCATGCATTCCGTCCGTTCTTTCGGGCCTGTCCTTTTCGCCTTGCGCGGGCAGCTCCTGCGGACATGCCGGAAGATATACGCTGAAGGACGTGCCTTCTCCCGGAATGGACTCGACCGCTATATGCCCTCCGTGTTTTTTGACAATGGAATACGAGGTGGCAAGTCCAAGTCCGTTGCCGTGCTCCTTGGTGGTAAAAAACGGGTCGAATATCCTGCCGATATTTTCCCAGGGGATTCCCGGCCCGTTATCCCTGACCGATATTTCCACATACTTGCCCGGATCGAGCGGCAGCCCGCTGTCTTTGCCGGTTTCGAGGTTCCGGCACCCTACCGTCACCGTGCCTCCCTGGGGCATCGCCTGAACGGCGTTCAGCGCAAGGTTGTTTATGACCTGGCTTATCTGCCCTTCGTCCACCAGGGCAGGCCAGAGCCCGGATTCGGATGAAAAAAAGAATTCCGCCTTTGATCCGCTCAATGAGAATTCGCAGCAGTCCCGGACGATGCCGGACAGCAGGCATGGTTTTTTTACAGGGTTTCCTCCTTTTGAGAAAGTAAGAAGCCTCTGGGTGAGGTCCCTGGCGCGCAGAAGCGCCCGTTCAGCGCCGTCAAGGTGCTTGCCCGCCCTGTCCGGCTGCTCCAGGCATGGCCTCGCCAGGTTTATTTTTCCTATGATACCGGTAAGGATATTGTTGAAATCATGGGCGATCCCCCCCGCAAGCAGGCCGATGGAATCCAGTTTCTGCATCTTCAGAAGCTCATCTTCCATTTTTGCGCGCCGCTCCATTTCCTGCTTCAGCTGGTCATTTGCCTCTTTCAGGTCCGCTGTGCGCCGCTCCACTCTGTGCTCTAACTCTTCCCTGGCCTTTTTAAGCTCCGCTTCCGCAAGCCTCTGTTCTGTTATATCCCGGACTATACACACAGCTGCAAGAGGGCGGCCGCTCCCGCTCCTCATTATGGAAGCGGAAAGGCTAAGTATGCGGGGGGCGCATAGGTGCCCGGTGTGCCCTGGCTGATAGGGGAATTCAAGTCGGCGGACATGCCCTTCCATCAGTTTCCGGGCCTGCCCGGAGAAGATGTCGTCTTGTATGATGCCCGAGGCATGAGCGCCCATGATGCCCTCCCCGAACAGGGTTGTTGCCGCGCGGTTCACCAGTCTTATGAAGCCCTCCGAGTCCAGAACGAAAAGTGCGTCCTCAATCGTGTCTATGATGCTGTTTGCGGCAAACTGCGGCGTTATGTCTACCAAACGGTAGCGCAGCATTGCCCTCGCGATCAAAAGCATGCAGATCATGACCGGCAGGTACCCTGCCGGATAGACCGGCACGCCGAATTTTGCCAGGTAATCGATCAGGCCAAGATACGAGATGCCGAATGCGGCCATAAGCGCCTTTATCCTGTATCTCTGGACACTTCCTGGGGCGGCCTTGCGGTATCCAGAAACGAAATGCCCCATGCTAAGGGCGAGGGCGCCGACGAAATAAAGCAGGTATTCAGACCCCTGCCATCTGTACTGGGGATAGTACCCCCACCAGTAAAGGCGCATGCCCTTTATTACGAAACCCGTTCCTATTATCATTGCCGCGGAGGCGGCCGACAGCCCCCATGCAAGCCGGACAGTCTTTTTATTCTCTTTGCCTATGCCGAGAACCGAAACGGTGAACTGATAAAGCCCCGCCGGTATCATGGGAACCCCGAAATAGGACATTTTTGCCCAGAAAAAAGCCGCCCAGACGTTTTTGCTGCAGTACATTAACGAGAAGGACAACAACCATATGGAGATGGATACCGCTACCAGTCTGAAACCATAACTTATCCGGTTCAGTCCTTCTCTGTGGAATATGAGGCAGGAAAGCGAAAGGGTGATGGCCGGCACAACCAGAAGAGGTATGGCGAAGGGGTTCAGGCGGTAATTAGCCTCTATAAATGCCTGATGGAAGCCATAGAGCAATTGCTCGAACTGGGTCAAACTTACCAGGACCTCCTTCTGCCGGCGGCCTTTGCGTGCTACTTCAAAAAAATTCGCCTGAAATTATCTTCTTTTTCCGTGTCCGTATACATCATATCGGGCCAAAAGCGTGCGTTCTTAAACGAATTCCGTAATAAAATAATAAAAAAATTCTGAACAGAGCAAAGGAAAGTCATGATTAACAATGGTCCTTAAATTATAAAAATAAAGTTTTCTGGTAATCCTGCCGAAATAGAGACATATATCACGCCGCCAATTCAGGCATACCTACGAAAAGCCGCCCGGTTTTAATTTGCAATACGGAAAACGCGGAGCAGTGACTTTTCTGAAAAAACGGTTGCCGGGTTCCCGGGTCAAGCCTGGAATGAATGGAAAAACATTCCTGCTTGCTTTCATTCTGCGGCCGAATCTGTTTTAATTCAATATATGGACATAATCACCTGCCATCTTAACGCCGATTTTGACGCCTTTTCATCCATGGTGGCCGCAAGAAGGATCTATTCCGGGGCATGGCTTGTGTTCCCAGGTGCGCAGGAAAAAAAGGTGAGGGATTTCATTGCGGACTTTGTCTTTGACAAGGCAGGCATAAGGAAGATCAGGGATATCGACCCCCGGGAGGTGGGCAGGCTCATTGTGGTTGATGCCGGCGCCCCTGACCGCCTTGGGCCGCTCGCGGAGCTCCTGTCCAGGCCCGGGGTGGAGGTGCATGTCTATGACCACCACCCGCACGGCGCGGACGGCATAAGGGGCACGCTTGAACACATAGAGCAGGTAGGCGCGACCATCACGATACTGGTGGAGGAGCTTGAAAGGAAAAAGATAAAACCCACGCCTCTTGAGGCTTCGCTCATGGGGCTTGGCATCTATGAGGAGACAGGGGGCCTTCTTTTCCCCTCGACCACGGAAAGGGATATCCTCGCCATGGCCAGGGTCTTTAAATGGGGGGCAAGCGCAAGGATCATATCCAAGTACGTGAAATCGGAGTTTTTTTTAGGCAGGCTGGAGGTCTCTTTGCTTGGCAGGCTCATGGAGGGATCTCGCGACATCGTAGTGAGGGGGATCAAGGTCAGGATGGCCAAGGCCGCAGCCCCGGACTATGCGGGTGATGCCGCGCGGTTTGCCCATAACATAATGGACACGGAGGACATAGACGCCCTGCTGATGATGATCTCCATGAAGGGAAAGATAGTGCTCATAGGCAGAAGCCGCGTCCCGGAGATAGACATCGCGGGGGTGCTTGCCGAGTTCGGCGGAGGAGGCCACCGCTACGCCGCTTCCGCCACCATAACGGACATGCCTCTTGAAGTCCTGGAAGAGAAGGTGGAGGATGCGGTAAAGAGGCACGTTAGACCCGAGATGACGGCGGGGGACGTGATGACCCGTCCGGTCGTGACGATAGACAGTCCGGCCACGGTGGCCCAGGCCCAGAAAGCTATGACGATCTACGGTGTCAATGTCCTTCCTGTCATCAGGGATGGGGTCTATCTGGGCATCATTTCCAGGGAAGTGGTGGAGAAGGCCCTCTTTCACGGTTTTGCCAAAAAAAACGTCCTGGATTTCACCATGACGGAGGCGTCCACGGTCACGGCCTCAACACCCATCGGAGAGGTGGAGTCCCTGATGATAGAGAGAAACCAGAGGTTCATGCCCGTGCTGGACTCCGCGGGGGGTATCCAAGGGGCAATCACCAGGACAGATATATTGCGGGTCCTCTATGAGGATTATCTGAGGCGCAGGACGCACCGCGAGGCTGGGGCGGAGGCCTGGGGAAAAATTGAAAAAGAAAAAGAGAAAGAAAAAGAAAAAATACATTTTGACCGGAACCTGGCAAAAAGCATAAGGGAGAAATTCCCCGAAAAGGTGGTCGAAATATTGAAGCTGGCCGGACAAGCCGCGCAGGAGCTCGATATTCAGGCATATATGGTCGGAGGTTCAGTGAGGGACCTGCTTAGAGGGGAGCGGAACCTGGACATAGACCTCGTGGTTGAAGGCAATGCCATAGATTTCGCACGTCTGCTTGCGGACAGGCTTGGTGCGCGTATGAAGTCACATGCCAGGTTCGGCACTGCAGTGCTGTTGGCAGACGGACTCAAGCTGGATGTGGCCACGGCCAGGACCGAATATTACGAAGCCCCCGCGGCTCTTCCAACGGTCAAGCTGTCGTCCATAAAACGGGACCTGCAAAGGCGGGATTTTACTATAAACGCGCTTGCCGTGAAGCTTAACCCAGTGGATTTCGGTCTGCTGGTGGATTTCTTCGGAGGAAGGCGC
The DNA here is from genome assembly GCA_021813765.1 of Nitrospirota bacterium. GTDB lineage: Bacteria > Nitrospirota > Thermodesulfovibrionia > Thermodesulfovibrionales > JdFR-88 > JAKAEG01. Next base: position 17,656 of record JAKAJM010000042.1, on the reverse strand, counting down.
GATCTGAAGGAAAGGACCATACGCGTCCTTCATGACCTGAGCTTCATAGAAGACCCCACCAGGGCATTCCGGGCGGTGCGCTTTGCCGTGAGGTTCGGATTCAGGCTTTCGGTGCATACGGAAGAGCTTTTGAGGTCTACCCTGGAGATGGGGCTCTTTGAAAGGCTTTCAGGCTCAAGGCTTTACGAGGAGCTGCTTCTTATCTTCAAGGAGACAGAGCCTGTGCTGGCGATAAAAAAACTGCAGGAATACGGACTTTTAAAGGTGCTGCATCCCGCCCTGAAAGACGATGACGTCCTTCTGCCGGCTGCCTTTCAATCCGTCCACGATACTCTTTTGTGGTTCGGGCTGTCTTTTGCGGACGAGGCGCCGGACAAGCCCGCCCTCTACCTGATGGCGCTTCTGAGCGGTCTTGACGAGGCCCGGGTCATGGAGGCATTGAGGAGGCTGTCGGCATCCGCCAGGGTCAGCGCTTCGGTTGCAAGAGGCATTTCCGAGGCAAAGGAACTGCTGGCCAGGCGGCTGCTCCCCGGCATGGCCCTGGAAGACCCGGTCATGCTCTATGATGCGATGCGGGGCCTGCCGCTTGAAAGCCTGCTTCTGGCCATGTCCCTGGCGGAAACGGACGGACAGAAGAGGGCGGTCACCCGCTATTTGCTTGAGCTCAGAAAGGTAAAACCGCTCCTTACAGGGAAAGACCTTATGGAAATGGGGCTCACTCCCGGGCCTGCGTTCTCAAAAATATTTGGCGCCATCCTGCAGGAGAAGCTGAAAGGGAATCTGCCCGGCAGAGAGGACGAGGTCCGGTTCGTAAAAGCTCACTTCAAACCAAGCACGTCCTGCATATCGTAAAGGCCGGGCTTTCTGCCCTGCAGCCAAATGGCCGCTCGCAGCGCCCCCCTTGCGAAGGTGTCCCTGCTTGAAGCCTTGTGCGTCACCTCGATGCGCTCGCCAAGGCCGCCGAACATGACTGTATGTTCCCCCACGATGTCCCCTGCCCTTATCGCCTGTATGCCGATCTCATGCCTGGATCTTTCCCCAACCATGCCCTTCCTTGCATAAACGGCGACCTCGTCCAGGTTGCGGCCAAACCCCTCCGCAACGGATTGGGCAAGCCTTAGGGCCGTCCCTGAGGGAGCGTCTTTTTTGTGCCTGTGATGAGCCTCGATGATCTCCACATCGTAGTCGCCCTCAAGCGCGCGTGCCATGTCCCGGACTATCTTAAGCAGCAGGTTTATACCCATGCTCATGTTGGCCGCCATCACGCAGGGTATCCTTGGAGACGAAAAAAGCCTTTTTATCTCTTCCAGTTCATCCGGGTTAAACCCTGTCGTGCCTATGACCATCCCCTTGCCGCTCTGTACGCAGGCCCTGAGGTTTGCCAGGGTAGAAGAGGGGCGGGTAAAATCAATGAGCACATCCGACGCTCGCATGACGGAGCTTATGTCGTCCGAGACCGGCACAGATGGCCCTGTCAGGCCAAGGAGCGCAAGCAAATCCTTGCCGGCATCTGGATGGCCTTCTTGCTCCAGCGCGCCCGCAAGCGTAAGGCCCTCGTATTCAGCCGAAAGCGCCGCTATGCGGCTTCCCATCCTGCCCCTCGCACCCGCCACTGCTATTTTCAGCATTTTTTTAAACGTCCCTCCCTGTTTTTTCAATGTATATTGGATTTGAATCCTTCGCTTTTTTAAGCAGGGCTGCGTCTCCTTTTATCCTGCCTATTATATTTACGGGTCCTGCCGGCACCGGTTTGCCGCCGGCTTTGCTGAGCGGAGTGGGCCCGAAAAAAATCGCTATGGCCTTTCCGGCGGGCCAGTAGCCTATGTCCCCCACGTTTACGTCCTGCGTGGCGGAGGCGTCCGGGGGCATATACAGGGGTATTTCGAAATAGAACTCATCCCCCCATACATTATTGAAGCCCTCGATGGGCAGCAGGTCGTATATGGCCCTGGCCGTTTCATTGTCCAGGAGCTCAGCCTTCAGGTCCGCTTCTCCAACCCTGATCCTTACCTCCATGGGGCACCTCCTAGGAAGTTTTTATTTTGGTAATGGTTTTTAAGGCATATTGATGCTGATCTCGTAGCTGCCAAGCGCAACTTTGTCCGCGAGGCAGCTGTCCCAGAGCATGGAAGCAAGCCTTGGCTTCATGCCCTTGGGCACCATCAGTATGAGCCTTGCACCTGCACCTGAAAGAGACTTCCATATACTGATTTTATCAGGAGTGATGGAATTTTCGGTCTCAATTTCCACAACGGCCAGCACCATGCCATGCTCGGAGAGGATGATGTCCGGGTATTGTCCTTTGAATTCGTGCAGTTTTTCTCCCGAAGGATTGATCTTTATCTCCCGGTAAAGGTGCTTCAGTTTCTTTGCAAGCTCTTCCGCTATGGCGTCATGAAGAACGGCATCGGTGTCTTTCAAGTTTTTTGTTTTCCCCGCGCTTATGTTTTTTTATTTTTCTCCGTCCCCGCTGCGATCAACCTGCTGGTCTTCGGAAGGACTCTCCTCGTCCTCCTTTTTTTTCTCTCCCGATATCCTGTATTCCCCCGAAGCCCAGGAGGCAAGGTCTATGGTCTTGCACCTTTCAGAGCAAAACGGCCTCCACGGGTTCCCTTGCCTGGCAGTCTCCTTTTTGCAAATGGGGCATCTTATTTTTTTATTTTTCATTTTCTCTTTTTTTCTGTTATCTTTGCCTCACGGACTTCATGTAAAGAGTTACCCTGTTTTTTATGTTTTGGGAGACGTGGATCTTGCCGTCGCTTGTGACCGTAATTGTCCCGAACCCGAGCTTTTTAGCAAGGGCAGGGCCGGATTTGGGCCCCATCACGAATATCTTGCAAAAACCATCGGCCCATACGCCCTTCGGCGCTATGACTGTGACGCTTTCAAAACCCCTGGCGGGTTGTCCTGTCTTGGGGTCCAGGAGGTGGTGATATCTTACGCCGTTTATTATGAAGTATCGCTCATAGTCGCCCGATGTGGATATGTCCTCGTTATGGAGTGCTATGCTTGCGAGGATACGGTCATTGGGGCCGGTCGGCCTTGGGTTTTCTATGCCGACCCTCCAGCCGTGGCCGTCCGGTTTCGTGCCGAACGCCTTGATGTCACCGGCAATCGCCACAAGCCCGGCCTTTATCCCATGCGCTTTAAGGACCGCCTCGGCGTAGTCCCCTGCCCACCCTTTGGCTATGCCCCCCGTATCGAAGGACATGCCTTTTTTGTCCAGATATACGGTAGATTTCCTGGGATCAACGATTATGTGTTTGTATCCCACCAGCTTTAGCGCCTTCTTGATGCTTGCCTCACTTGGGATCCTCTTTGAGTACGGGATGTTCCAAAGCCTTATGACCGGCCCCATCGTCCCGTCAAAGGCCCCTCCGGTCTCCTTTGAGACGTATATTGCCTTTTCTATGAGGTCCAGGGTCTCAGGCGACACCTTCACAGGTCTGATGCCGGCCTCCCTGGCGATCTCGGATATCTCGCTTTTGGGGTCCCAGAAACTTATCAGATTTTCAAGATGATGCAGCTCAGCGAATGCGGCGTCTATTGCGCCATTTGCTTTTTTGGCCGAATCCGATACCACAGTGATGGTCACCAGCGTGTCCATCACAATGGAGCTTTTTCTGTATATCTTTTCCTTGGGCGCATTTGAGCAGGAGAATAGGAAAAAAGATAAAAAACTTAAAAAAACAATTGGTAATGCCGATTTTTTAAAGTAATTCTTCAAGTGTCTTCTTCTCCTTTTGGCCTACGCCTTGGCTGATCATGCGGGTTTTTGTCCGTTCAATTTTTCCATGAGGGCCCTTCCCGTGTAGGAAGCCGGGTCTGCGGCAACTTTCTCAGGAGGGCCAGAGGAAACCAGCGATCCGCCTTTCTCTCCGCCCTCGGGGCCCAGGTCTATCAGGTAATCGGCGGATTTTATCACGTCCAGGTTATGCTCCACAACGATGACGGTGTTGCCCATATCCACAAGTCCGTTAAGAACATGGAGGAGCTTTTCTATATCCACGAAGTGAAGGCCGGTGGTGGGCTCATCCAGGATATAGAGGGTCTTGCCGGTGGCCTTTTTCCCAAGTTCCCTGGAAAGCCTCACCCTCTGGGCCTCGCCGCCCGAAAGGGTGGTGGCAGGCTGGCCCAGCTTCAGGTAGCCAAGCCCCACGTCGACAAGCACCTGTAGCCTCCGTCTGAGCGGCTGGATATTTTTGAAAAATTCCAGGGCCTCGTTTATGGTCATCTCGAGGACGGCTGCTATGTTCCTGTCCCTGTACAATATCTCAAGAGTCTCTTTGTTATAGCGCTGGCCCTTGCACTCATCGCATGGGACATAGGCGTCGGGAAGAAAATGCATCTCCACCTTTTTTAGGCCTTCCCCCTTGCAGGCTTCACATCTGCCCCCGGGAACGTTGAAGCTGAACCTGGAGTCTCCGTAACCGCGTATCCTTGCCTCAACGGACATGCTGAAAAGCCTTCTTATATGGCTGAATATGCCGGTGTACGTGGCCGGGTTGGAGCGCGGGGTCCTGCCAAGTGGAGCCTGTTCAACCTCCACGACCCTTTCGATGTGCTCTACCCCCTTCAGTTCCCTGAACTCTCCCGGTCTTTGGCTTCCGCCATACAGTTGCCTGTCAAGCGCCTTGTAGATTATCTCGTTCACAAGGGTGCTCTTGCCGGAGCCCGAAACGCCGGTGACGCAGGTAAACAGTCCAAGGGGTATCTTTACATCTATGTTTTTCAGGTTATAAGCCCTGGCGCCGAGCACCTCCAGGAATTTCTTCCCCTCCAGGCTCCGCCTTTTTTCGGGAAGCGGGATGCTTAGTTCGCCCTTCAGGTATTTGCCGGTGAGGGAGTTCTCATTATGCAGGATCTCCTGCGGCGTGCCAGCGGCCACTATGCTGCCCCCAAGGACTCCCGCCCCCGGGCCCATGTCCACAATGTGGTCAGCCCGGAGCATCGTCTCTTCATCATGCTCCACAATTATGACCGTGTTTCCCTGCTCCTTCAGCTTTTGAAGGCTGTCAAGGAGTTTGCCGGAATCCCTGGGATGGAGGCCTATCGTGGGCTCGTCCAGTATGTAGAGCACGCCCGTAAGCGAGGAGCCCATCTGGGTGGCAAGCCTTATCCGCTGGGACTCCCCTCCCGAAAGCGTTATGGACGGACGGTCGAGCGTCAGGTAGCCCAGGCCCACGTCGTCCAGGAAACCGAGCCTCTCCGTTATCTCCTTAAGCAGCCTTTCGGCTATTGTTTTTTCGCGCCTGGTGAACTTCAGGCCCTGGATGAACTGTAGCGCCCGTCCAGCGTTTTTGCGCGAAAGCTCCCCGATGCTCAACCCGCCTATCTTTATGCTCAAGGCCTCCGGCCGCAGCCTCATGCCTTTGCATGCGCGGCATGGCCTTCCCGTGTCTATTTCCTCCTCTTCCCCGGCCTGAGAAAGCAGCTCGTACCCGAGCCCGCGGCATGAGGGACAGGCGCCGGACCTGCTGTTGAAAGAGAAGAACATCGGGGTTATCTCCGGATAGCTTATCCCGCAGTGGGGGCAGACGGCCCGGCTGCTGAAAACGATGTCCTCTCCACGATCTATGAGGTTCACTATTACACTGCCGGCGTAGTGCAGCGCCGTTTCCACGGCGCTTTTAAGCTGCCTGTCTATCCCCGGCTTTATTATGAGCCTGTCTATCACTATTTCTATGGTGTGGCGTTTGTAGCGGGCCAGTTCCACCTCTCCGGTTATGTCAACTAGCTTGCCGTCTATTCGGGCCCTTAAAAAGCCCTCGGCCCTCATCTCGTGGAGCTCCTTTTTGTAGGAGCCTTTCCTGTCCTGCACAATGGGTGAAAGCACTTGGAAGCGGGTGCCCGCCGGAAGCTCCGCTATGGTGCTTATTATGTCCTGCGGCCCCTGGCCGGAGACCGGGGACCCGCACCGGTAGCAGAAGGCCTTGCCGGTCCTTGTATAGAGCACCCTCATGTAATCATATATCTCCGTAACGGTGCCAACGGTGGACCGTGGGCTCCTTGTCACGGTCTTCTGGTTTATGGCAATGGAAGGAGAGAGGCCCTCTATGGAATCCACATCCGGTTTGCTCAGCTCGCCAAGGAACTGCCTTGCGTACGGGGACAGGCTCTCCACATACCGGCGCTGGCCCTCTGCGTAGATGGTGTCTATCGCAAGGGTGCTTTTGCCGGAGCCGGACGGGCCCGTTATGACCGTGGTCTTTTGCCGGGGGATCTGAAGCTTTATATTTTTTAAGTTATGTTCCCTGGCGCCAGATATTACAATGAAATCCTGCATGTGCTATAAATGGAAACCCTTAAAACCTTTCAAAAGAATGCTCCCTAACCTATTAATATAATGGATGCCCTCCAATTCTTTCAAATAGCCTGCATGGAAAAATTGGTTTATAATTACATGATGCTAAAAATAAAAAGACAGCTTTTGAGCATAGCTGTTGCCATGTGCCTGGTGCTTCCCGCGGTTTTTGTTTTTTTCTACATGCCCCGTGCGGCCTTGGCCCAGCCCAGGATCGTCTTTAAAAAGGAGGCGATCAATTTCGGGAAGGCCGTTGCCGGCAAGGAGGTGCAGGGCATATTCGTTGTTTCAAACAAAGGCGACCAGCCGCTTGAAATCGATGGGTTGAGGCCCGGTTGAGGCTGCACCGCCGCGCTTGCCAGTTCGGCAAGTCTTAAGCCTGGTCAGACGGGGACCATCATGGTAAAGATAAGCACGAAGGATGAGTTCGGGTATATAGACAAGAATGTCCAGGTCCTAAGCAACGACCCCAAAAGGCCCAGGGTGCAACTCTCCCTTTTTGGCCTTGTCGTCTCTGGCAAATAGACAAAGGGCCGCATGAAAAACGGATAAAGAAGTCTCTTTAAGGACCGTCCCAAAAAGGAATCGAAAAAATGTTCAGGCGTTTTGTTCTGTTTCTGAGGATGATAAAATTTTCCCATTCCATTTTCGCCCTCCCTTTCGCTTTTACTGCGGCGCTGATGGCCTCTGGCGGCATGCCCAGGGCTGGCAAGCTCTTGTGGATCACCCTTGCCATGGTCGGCGCAAGGTCCGGGGCAATGGCCGTAAACCGGATAGTGGACCGCAAGATAGATGCCCTGAACCCAAGGACAAGCAAAAGGGAACTTCCCTCCGGAAGGCTGGGCCTGGCCGAGGTCCTGGTTTTTGCCCTTTTGTCCTTTACACTGCTTGTATTTGCCTCGTGGAAGCTTAATCCGCTTTGCCTTGAGCTATCTCCGGTAGCCATAGCGCTTGTTGTATTTTATTCCTATACGAAAAGGTTCACCTGGGCCTCCCATTTTTTCCTCGGCCTGGCCCTCTCGCTTGCACCCCTTGGCGCCTGGATAGCCGTGCGCGGCCAGGTGGGGGCGGCCTCAGTCTTTCTTGCCCTGGCTGTTGTCTTCTGGCTTGCGGGCTTCGACATACTTTATGCCCTTCAGGACATGGATTTCGACCGCAGCCACGGGCTTTATTCGGTGCCCGCCCGGTTTGGGATCAGAAGGTCCCTTGCAGCCTCAAGAGCCTTTCATGTGCTCAGTGTCCTTATGCTTGGCGCGGCAGGCGCGATCATGTCCCTGGGGCCTGCATACTGGGCAGGCCTTGTTGTCGTATCAGGGCTGTTTGTCTATGAGCATTCTCTTGTGAAAGAAAACGACCTGAGCAGGCTGAACATGGCTTTTTTCAACATGAACGGCTGGATCAGCGTGGCGGTATTGCTCTTTACAGCGCTTTCTTTTGTCTGAAATTATTTTTTTCTTTTTCTTCTGTTCTTTCGTACCTGTATCTGTATTTCTTCAGCGTTTCCCGTGTCTTGTTCCGGCAGGACTCAATGGTCTCAAGTAGTTCCTCTTTGGTCATGCTCCGGGTATTAAGACTGTCAGAAAGGGCCTCCAGGTCCTCATCCACGGTCTTTATGAGGCTTTCCTTAAGAAGGTGCATCTTCTCGAACTCATTTAAAAGATGATTGATCTCTTCTATGAAGGATTTTATGTACGGGTCGTCCCTTTTTCTTATCTTGAGCTTGCCGGAGTAGTTGCCGCCCAGAATAAGCCTTATCTCCATCTTCAGCCTTTGGAACGGCCCGACGAACCGGTGGGCAAATACCATTGTCAGCAGGAAGACCAGCGCAGCGTAGCCAACCATTATGACAATGGTCACGGCCTCCGGGCTGACCACAGCGTTGATGGCCTTGGCAAGAACGATAAAGCCTATCCCCGCGACCAATGAAGCGATGACTATGAAGGCAACCGAATAACGCAGTTCTCTGGAAACGAAGTGTCTCGTCGATTGTTTCGGCCCGAGGTCTAGCATTTTTGAAATGATTATACATGAAAATGGCAGCAAATAATGTTTTGGTCTGAACCGGCCGCAAGATCTTAAAAACCAAAACTCATTCGGGGACAGAATATGTAATGTCTGCATGCGCCTGCCCTGCCGTTTTTTTTGCAGCAGTTGACGTTTTTTGAAAAACGGGATGCGTTTTTTCACTCAAAAAAATGGTCATTTATTCAATAACTTGCTTTATTTTTCATGGGGGTCGGAATGATATCCATATTTAAAAATAGAAGTAGAAATTTAGAATTTTGTTGGTTTACAATAGAACTGCCTTAAAAAGGGAATTTCAAGGACTGTTTAATCTTTAAGGAAGTTCGCGGGTACGGATATTGCTTAAAAACCGTTATATGAACCATCTCATAGATATACAGTTTTTGACGAAGGCCCTCAAATCCCTTTCGAGCCTCACAGGGCTTGATTTTTCCATTTATGACGACAGGGAAAACCTGCTGGTGCCTGCTTCAAGTGAGGACCCTCTTCTGTCTTCCATAAAGATGAGCAAAAAGGGGCAGGAGCTGTATAACGCATTCCAGTCCAAGTACCTGAAGCTGACGCTGAAAAACACCAGGTCTTTTCTTATCCAGGGATTCACAATGCAATACCACGTTTTCATGCCCATAAGGTACAAGGACATCACCCTGGTTGCTCTTTGTGAGGGCTTCTACATGCAAGAGGATGATTTCGCCAGGTTCTATGCGGAAAAAGGCGTAATATTCGGGGTTACGGAACGGGGCATGGAAGAGTGGAGGAAAGACCTGAGGTTCATAAGCGCGCAAAAGATAGAAAATTACATCAAATCGGCAAGGCCCCTCCTGGAGGACATCATATCTTCCGGGTATGAGAAAGGGGAGCTCAACAAAAGGTGGCAGTGGTCAAAAACCATTATAAGCCTGGCTGCCAATATAAAATCCGATGCCACGCTGGATGACATACGGCAGATCATCGTGGACACGGTCATATTCCTGTTCAATGTGGACACTGCCGCTATCTTTACGCCCATTAAGGACCATTTCTGTCCCGAATCGGCCGGAGGGCGCGCCAGGGACGCGATCAGCAGGCTCAAGCTTTCGAAGGACAACTATCTTGTGTCGAACGCCGTTCACTCGAAGGCCCCCGTTTCGGCCATTGACAGCTTCAAACTGAAGCATTCGGGTTTTCCGGAAGAAATAATTTCCATGTATCTCTTCCCCATACAGTCGCACTCGGGCTTTTTCGGGTTCCTGGGGATATTCAACTCACTGCTGGACCGCGAGGCATTCGACTCCATAGAGGAGCTCTGCAAGCTGTCGGCCTACCTCTTTGGCGTAAGGCAGCTTGGAGCGGAGTACATGAAATACTCGGACGGGATAAATCTCATAACCTGCAAGACGATGGAGCTTTTTTCCCATTACAGGGACAGGCAGGCTCTATGCGACCAGATCGTAAACGAGGCCGCCCTGCTGGTGGGAGCGGAGAAATGCTCCGTGATGCTGCTTGACGAGGACGGCGATGCCCTCAGCGTTATCTCTGTCAAGGGCGTGAACAAATGGCTCATGAAGGACGTGAAGATAAAAATAGGGGAGGGCGTAGCCGGAAAGGTCTACCAGCAGGGTCTGCCCGTTCTGATAGACAGCGAGGAGAAGCTTAAGAGGTTTACGGCGGCGCCAAAGCCCCTTTTCAAGACACAATCATGCATCAGCATACCGCTCAAGATCTCAAGTGAGACTATGGGCATCCTTAACGTTGCGGACAAGGCCAGCGGAGAGACCTTTACGGAAAAAGACCTGTCCGTGCTCACTCCGTTTGCGGCCCAGGCCTCTCTGCTTTTAAAGCTGGCAGATTGCCATAAGGTCTCTGAACAGATGAGGGAGCTTTCGATAACCGATCCTCTGACCGGCCTTTTCAACAGGCGGTATTTCGATGTGCGGCTTGAAGAGGAGCACCGCAGGGCCATGCGGTACAACTTGAATTTTTCACTTGCCATACTGGACCTGGACGATTTCAAGCTGCTCAACGACACCCAGGGCCACCTTGCGGGCGACTATGCCCTGCGGGAGGTGGCAAACGTGATGGCCAACTCGATAAGGGCAAACGATATACTGGTAAGGATCGGAGGCGAGGAGTTTGCGATAATAATGCCTCAGACGGGAAAAGACGAGGCCTTCCATGTCCTTGAGCGGATCAGAAACAATATAAGCTTCATGGCTTTGCCCGGCATTAAGGATGGACCGGTCTCAAGGCTGACCATAAGCACGGGCATCGCGATGTATCCGGAATGCGGAGAGTCGATCGAGAGCATTATCGTGCAGGCGGACAAGGCTCTTTACTTCGCCAAGACGAACGGGAAGAACAAGACCGTGTCCTGGCACGCGGGAATGGATTTCAAGACGGCTAAGATCTCCGTCCCGGACGGCGCCGGCATCGGGAACAGCGAGGCCTGCCCTGGCGGCAGGCTTACCGCAGGCAATGTCCCCTCCGGCCTCCATAGCGGGAAACAACAAAACCCCGATGAGCCCTTTAAGGGTTTCGCTATCTGAGATATTTCCCTTTTTTCCCTTTTTGACTTTCATTTACAGGACACTCTGTAGCGGACCCGGAACTTCCTGGCCGACCGCCAAATAATTAATGAATTATGGATCAAGCCGGTTTTTGCCCCTGTTCCCATAGGGACGAAGGGCGCATTTTTTCTGCCGGGCGTAATTTCTTCTCCCATTTGGGGGATTGTAACGGCGCCCTTTATCATCTAGATTTTTGATAGTTGCGGCACTCGCGGATGTTAAAGAAATCCATGTTATTTTATGAATTTCCAAGTCTGTTTGAAACAGGACTATTTAATGTCCGGATCTTTGGAAGCGAATTAAAAAAGCCTGTATCCGGGTTTTGAAAATTTTTTACGATTTTCTTTTTTTCTATGGCTTGGGAGGCAAAGGAAATGACTGAAAATAGCGGCAGCGTGCTTATAGTGGACGATGAGCCCAACGCCGTAAAAGTCCTTTCCGAGATCCTTTCGATCGATGGTTACCGGGTATATAAATCATTTGATGCCCGCGGGGCCCTTAGCATGGTAAAGACCGAGTCTCTGGATGCGGTCATAACGGACCTGAGGATGCCCGGATTTGACGGCATGCAGTTTTTTGAGTCCATAAGGGAAAACCATCCCGATATCCCGGTGATATTCCTGACCGGCTATGGCACGGTGGAATCGGCGGTAGACACGATCACCGAAGGGGCGTATTACTATTTCATCAAACCGCCTGATTACACGAAGCTCAAAGGGGTGCTTTCAAGGGCGATAAGCACACGCCGCACGCTGCTTGCCTTCCGGTCGCTCCAAAAAAGCGGCATCCTTGGAAGGACGCTTCGCTCCCGCCGCATGAGCCTGTGCTCCGCCGTCCCGTCAGAAGAAGGCATTTTGCCAGGCGGCATCAGGATGCTAGGGAATGACCCCGGCATGAAGAAGATATTGGAGACAGTCGATTCTGTCAGGGACACGACCTCCAGCGTGCTCATAACAGGGGAGACCGGCACCGGCAAGGAGCTTATTGCCAGGGCCCTTCATTTCGGCGGGATCAGGCACCAGAAGCCTTTCGTTGCCGTCAACTGTGCGGCCATCCCCAATGAGCTGCTTGAATCCGAGCTTTTCGGGTATGAAAGGGGGGCGTTTACCAATGCAGTGTCGAGGCGGATAGGCAAATTCGAAGAGGCTTCCTCGGGGACTATCCTGCTTGACGAGATAGGCGAACTCAGCCTCCCGCTTCAGGCCAAGCTCCTCCGTGTCCTTCAGGAAAGGGAACTGGAGCGGCTTGGGGGAGGCAGAAAGATAAAAGTGGACTTCAGGCTGATCTCCTCTACTAACAGTTCCCTTGAAAAAGAGGTCCAGGCGGGAACCTTCAGAATGGACCTCTTCTATCGCATTAACGTTGTGCATATTTCGGTGCCTCCGCTCAGGCAGAGAAAGGGTGACATCCCTGTCCTGGCAAGCGAGTTCATAAAAGAGTTCTCTGAAAGGGAGAATAAGGAAGTCGAGATTTCGGATGAGGTGATGGCCATGCTCTGTGATTATTCCTGGCCGGGCAATATAAGGCAGCTTAGAAACGTCCTTGAAAGACTGGTCGTTCTGTCGAGGACCGGGAAGGTGTCGCTGCGCGATTTGCCGGAAGAGCTTATGGCCTTGAGGGCAGCAGTTCCCGATGCGGAGCCCATGGCTTCCGCCAAGGCGCCGGCCTTCCCCGGGAGGGGCGCTCAGACCCTCAGGGAACTCGAGGACAGGGCAGTTTTAAATTCCCTTGAGGAGTGCCGCGGCAACAAATCAAAAGCTGCAAAGATGCTGGGCATCTCCAGAAAAACATTCTACAAAAGGCTCAGGGAGATTGACCCCGGCAGTACCTCCGCCTAGGAAACGTTCTTCTTGTCATCCGGTTTTGGTAATATACATAGTTAGGGCGTTTTGCGTCAAAAATTTATTCTCGCGGAGGCCTGATTGAAGATCTTTGTGACTGGCGGAGCCGGCTATATCGGAAGCCACGTGGTGAAGGCTCTGGGCGAAAGGGGCCATGACGTGCTGGTTTACGATGACCTGTCGACCGGTAACGAATGGGCGGTCCTCCACGGGCGGATGATGGCCGCCAGCCTGGCGGACAAGGCCACTCTGTCCGGGGTGATGAAAGAGTTCATGCCGGACGCAGTGATGCATTTTGCCGCTTCCATCGTGGTGCACGAGAGCGTTGCGTATCCGGTAAAATATTACCTGAACAATACAGCCTGCACGCTGAACCTAATTGAGGCGATGCTTGACGCACGGGTGGGCAGGCTGATTTTTTCCTCGACGGCCGCCGTGTACGGGATTGCCTCCTCGCCTGTGCCGGAATCTGCCCCGCTTGCCCCGATCAATCCATACGGGACCTCCAAGATGATGAACGAAATCATCCTCAGGGACACTTCGGCGGCCTACGATAATCTTTTCAGGTATGTGTCTCTCAGGTATTTCAATGTGGCCGGAGCGGACGAAAAAGGGCGCATAGGGCAGGCATACAGAAACCCCACCCACCTTATAACCCGGGCGCTAAAAACGGCCAAAGGCGAACTGGACAGGCTGGACATCTACGGGACCGACTATCCCACGCCAGACGGCACATGCATAAGAGACTATATCCATGTGGAGGACCTGGCCCATGCGCACGTGCTTGCCCTGGATTACCTGTCGGGTGGGGGTGAAAGCACTGTGCTTAATTGCGGTTACGGGCACGGTTTTTCCGTCCGGCGGGTAATTGCCGAGGCAAAAAAGGTCACAGGCATTGATTTCAAGGTTGCCGAATGCGGCAGGAGGGAAGGCGATCCGCCTGAGCTCGTGGCGGCCAATGAGAAGATAATATCCGTCTTGGGCTGGGTTCCATCGCATGACGATCTGGAGTATATAATAAGAACTGCCTGGGAGTGGGAGAGAAAACTGCGTTAGGCAATTCGGCGGCAATATAAAAAAATAAGAAACCGGCCATTTTAATTTGGCCGGTTTCTTATATCATCATTCAACTGTCACGCTCTTGGCCAGGTTCCTTGGCTTGTCCACATCGTTTCCGTTCAGCACCCCGCTCCAGAAGGCCAGAAGCTGCAGCGGTATCACGTTCAGAAAGGGCGAAAGCGCAGGGTGCGCCGATGGCACTTCTATCACTTCGTCGGCCATGGCGCGCAGTCCCGGCGGCTCGTCGGTTATGACGATTACCCTGCCGCCCCTTGCTTTTACCTCCTCTATGTTCGAAAGCGTTTTTTCAAAAAGGTTGTTCACAGGCGCCACGACCACCACGGGCATGCCGCTGTCTATGAGGGCTATTGGGCCGTGCTTCATCTCCCCTGCGGGATACCCTTCGGCATGTATATAGGATATCTCCTTCAGCTTTAACGCTCCCTCAAGGGCTATTGGGTAGTTTATCCCCCTGCCCAGGTAGAGCATGCTGCGCGATCCCTTTATCTTCGACGCGATGTCCATTGTCTGCTTATCACAGGCCAGGGCCTTTTCGATTAGCGATGGCATCTTTTTAAGCTGGCTTGTGAGTGTTTCGGCCTCGGCAGCTATGAGCCTCCCCCTTTTCATCCCGAGCACGATTGAGATCAGGCAAAGGGCGGCAAGCTGCGCGGTAAAGGCCTTTGTGGAGGCAACTCCTATCTCGGGGCCTGCCCGTGTGTAGAGTACCGAATCAGCCTCTCTTGACGCCGTGCTTCCCACCACGTTGCATATCGTCAGAGTGAAGGCACCTTTTTTGGACGCCTCTCTCTGGGCGGCAAGCGTGTCCGCGGTCTCTCCGGACTGCGTGATGGAGATGAAGAGATTGTTTTTTTCAATGAGCTGCTCTCTGTGCCTGAACTCGGAGGCGATCTCAACATCGACTGGCAGGTGGGCCAGGGCCTCTATGATGTATTTGGCGACAAGCGCCGCATGGTATGACGTTCCGCATGCGGCTATATGGAGCCTCCTCAGCCCCAGGACCGTCTTTGAAGTAAGCCCAAGCGAATCGAGCATTGCGGCAGGGTTTTCAATCCATTCGCGCATTGTCTCCCGGACCGTTCTGGGCTGCTCATAAATCTCCTTGAGCATGAAGTAGTCATACCCTTCCTTTTCAGCCATCTCGGGGGTCCAGTCGACTTCCACAACCCGTGGGCTGCCTGCCGGTTCCGTCTTTTCCGTCCCGGCATCCGGCAATTTTGTTTTTGAAGGCACTGCAGGCCCAAGCTGCTCCAGCCTTGCCTGCCTCCCGCTCATGACGCACATCTGCCCGTCTTCCAGAAAAATGAATTTTTTCGTAAATTGCAGAAAGGCCGGGATATCGGAGGCAAAGAAGTATTCGTCCTGCCCAACTCCGATAATAAGCGGGCTGCCATTCCTGACCGCGTAAAGATTCCCGGGGCAATCCTGCCCGATTATCCCAAGCGCGTAGGAGCCCCTCAGGTCCGAGACCGCCTTCTTTATGGAGTCTTCAAGCGGCAACCCCCCTTTCATATAGCTGGAGATGAGCCGAGGTATTACCTCCGTGTCCGTGTCCGACGCGAACTGATGCCCCTCCGACGCCAGGCGCGACCTTAGCTCCCGATAGTTCTCGATGATGCCGTTGTGTACTACCACAACACCCCCGCAGGCATGCGGATGGGCATTTCTGTCAGAAGGGGCGCCATGCGTTGCCCAGCGCGTATGGCCAACGCCTATTTTTGCATCCGGCGCCGGCAGTGGCAGAATCCTGCTCAGATCTTCGATCCGGCCCTTTGTTTTCTTTATCTCAATGCCATTGCCGTTTATGTAGGCCACCCCCGCGGAATCGTACCCCCTGTATTCAAGCCTCTTTAGTCCGTCCATCAGCACTGGAAGCGCATTCCTGTATCCTATGTATCCCACTATTCCGCACATACCGTTTTCTCCCTCCTGGGAGTATTTTTTCCATGTTAAAAAGCGAAAAGGTTTAAAGTGCTGCCATCCGGAATAATATTAGCAAGAAATATTCCCATGCGCACTTTTTAAAAAAAGGCTCCCGGCGCTATTTGGCGGAAAAATTTACTTGAACTTTTCTCCGGATTGGACTACAAAGTTAATGTATATCCTTTTTCAACCTATGAAAAAAAGATCATACAAATTCAGCACTGACAGCAAACTGCACATAGACTGGTTTGAAGATGGTCTTTCAGGGCTTTTGGGCCTTGATGCGCCGTCCAGTCCGCTGGGCAGGAAGTATTACGAAGTGTTCCCGAGGATCAGGGCTGGCAGGAAGGATGCTGTCCTGATGGCGGTCCGGGGATCGGGGCTGGTGAGGCTGAAGGACAAATGCCTGAAGTTCCCGGGCGGCCAGTTTTTTGCAGACGTTGCAATACGTCCGGTCCATGGACCGCACCGGGGCGCAAAGGTATATATTTACCCGAGGAATTCATGCGAGCTTGCAAGCCAGCTCCATAACTCCCGTCCGCTTATAGACATAGGCAAAATCGCCTCGATACTGGCCCATGGCGTAAGAAATCCGCTCAATGCGATCAAGGGGGCGGTAGTGTACCTGAGGGACAGGTATCCATCCGAGCAGCCACTCCTTGAATTTACGAACCTTATGGAGGATGAGATATCCCGTCTGGACAAATTCATCACCAGTTTCCTGAGCACGTCCATAGCCGAAGCGGGCCAGGATGTGGACCTGAACCAGATCGTAAAAAAAATAGAGGTTTTTATCTCACTGCAGTCCATAACAAAGGACGTGAAGTCTGAATTCCATTACGGCCGTGTGCCGCTTGTGTTCATAAACCCCTTCCAGCTCGAGCAGGCTGTGCTGAACGTCGTGAACAACGCACTGGAGGCCATGGGCAATGGGGGCGTCCTCTCGGTGAATACTTTTTTCGAGCCGGACAGCAAAGCGCCGGATAAGGGCTTTGCTGTGATATCTGTTTCAGACACAGGCCCTGGCATACTGGGTGCGGTTGCCGGGAAAAAAGATCCCGCAAGCGGGGATTATCCGGCCGGCTGCGGCCTGGCGTCCATGGCTAAAGGCAAGGGTTTCGGACTTTTCCTGACCCGGGAGATAATCCGTTATTACGGCGGCATGCTTCAGATAGAAAGCAGACAGGACGCAGGCACCACTGTCCGCCTCTGCATCCCGGAAGGCCATGGCCGGAAACCGGCGCCCACCGGCATCCCCCATTAAAAAAGATTTTTTCCTCTGTTTTTTCCTTGTTTCTTTTTTCCACAAGAGATTTTTTAAATTGTGTAACAAAATGTATCCATAATAAACAATATCCTATGAAGGCTTAATTGAGAAAAACATTCAGTTCAAAAAATGGCGCCGCGCATTTTTAATGTTGCCGTTCAAGCCATAAGATACAGGGGTAAATTCGAAAAAAAACCCTTCCATTGTCTCTGTTTTGCCATCCGTCCGGCCTAACGCTCAGACAGCCTGCCCGATAAAAGCCAGCGCCTTGCTGGTATGTTAATTGCTTTTTAAGGTCAGAACCGACCCGCAGCATAATCTCCATTAAGGAATAAGGCTGAAGAGGGGAAAAGTGATAATGGAAGCTGCTGTGAGCAAAAAAACTGGCAGTGAACTGAAAGACCTTAATGCAGGCATAATAGGGCTTGGCTATGTCGGACTGCCCATAGTCCTTGAGATGTGCCGTGCGGGGTTCAAGGTCACAGGCTTCGATAAGGACCATGAAAAGATAAGAATGCTCAGGGAGGGCAGGAGCTATATACGACATATAGATTCCTCGTCCGTAAGGGAGCATTTGCACAGCTTCAAACCAACAGCCGATTTTTCAGAGCTGGCACGCATGGACTATATTGTCATATGCGTGCCGACCCCGCTTAATGAGCACAGGGAG
>JAKAJM010000041.1 GCA_021813765.1 Nitrospirota bacterium | reverse complement strand
ATCCTCCGTGTTTACATTGATGAACGAGCGCCCAAGCGGGTCGGCCTCTTTCACGGCATCTTCTTCAAGCAGCCGGACCGAGGCCTTCTTCAAAAAACCCCGTAGAGAGACTTCACCGGACAGAATGCTTTTCTCCATCGGCGGCAGGCACCTTGCGCTGTAAAATGAAAAAAGAGGCTCCGGGCGGCCATTCCATACAGGGGCCAACACCTCCCACCCGGGGGTCCTTGTTTCGTACAGCCTTGCCGCCAGCCCTGCGCTCACGAAAGGCATATCGCAGGCAGCAAAAAAGGCGGAAATATCCGGCGCGCCATTTTCCTGCCCGTTTGCCTCCTTGAAGGCCAGCCACGAGAGCGCCGAAAAGATGCCGGTCATCGGGCCGCGCACCGGGTAGACATCCCCTATCATGGGCACCCCGAGATAAAAATATTTCTCAGGCTCATTCGTGCTTATGGCCAACCCTTCAAAATTGGCGGCGAGACGGTCAAGGATGGACTCGATCAGCCTCCTGCCCCCTATATCGATAAGGCCTTTTGTGACAGGGAGCCTTTTGTTTTCCCCACCCGCAAGGACCACGGCGAACATTAGGTTAGTTTATGAAAAATTTACCAAAAAGACAAGAAATTCAGGCATGAAGCGGCTTGTTTACAACTGAAGGGGTTTTTATACGTCTTCCTGTTCGAGGGTTTTAAGTATTTCGTCGATGAGGCCTATCGCGTCCCTGGCAGCGGCGTCATCTACTTTCTGAATGGCAAACCCGGCGTGCACAAGCACGTACTCCCCAACTGAGGCCTCTTCAGGAAGCAGCATGAGGTTCACCTTCCTCCGGGCCCCGTAGAGGTCGACAGTGGCCTCAAACCCGTTTTTGCTGATTATCTTTGATGGTATGGCCAGGCACACTATGCTTTTTTCCTGACGTCTATCCCCCATCTGCCAAGCCTCTGGGCCACGGCATCCGCAAGGCCAGGGAGCGCATTTTTCATCTCCGGGGAAAGCTCAAGCCCCAGTTCCACCTCTTTTGGCTCTATGCCCGCAAGGCAGGAATCAGAAGGCCTCCTGCCGGTTATGTCCAACGCAAAGAAAAGGTCCTGCAGGCCTATCTCGTGCACGGAGAACTTTCCCGCAAGCAGCGAAGGTATCTGCGGGCCGTCAAACATCCTTACAGTCCCGGGAGGCGCGCCCATGCTGACCGCGTCTATCATGAGCAGCCTTTCAGTGCCCTCAAGGTAATAGAGGAGGTCAAGTCCCATCGTGCCGCCATCCAGAAGGCAGACCCCCTCCGGGAACTCGTATCGCTCCCGGAGGGTTTCAAGCGCGCGGACCCCGGCCCCCTCGTCGCCCATGAGAATATTTCCTATGCCAAGGACGGTCACTGCCACCTTCGAGGGGCGGATTTCATGGCCTGCCGGTCTGTCCAAGTTTTTTATCCGGTCGTCTTCCGGATACGCCCGTATTTCATTTATTCCCATTCCTTACCCGTTATGAACTTGTAGCCGCCGAAGATGGAGCCCATAAGCCCGTTGCCCTCGACGGAATCAAGCCAGACCGCCAGATACACATGAACAAGCGCTATCACCCATATGAAATACATTACCAGATGGTGCCAGAACCTGATAGCTTGAATGTTCATGAGCGAAGTCAGCCACCCGCCGAGTATCTCGTGGACCAGCCCGGGGCTGTTATATGAAAAAAGCGCGAACCCGGAGAATATCTGGAACAGAAACAGCAGAAAAAGCGCAAAATAGGCTATGCCGGCACACATCGTGTGCCCCGCGGCGTAAGGGGGTTTTTTGCTCACGAACAGGTAATACTTCGTGGCGTCCCCCAGGTCGTGCCTCTGCCTTCCGGTGAGAGGCAAAAAGACCCGCCAGTTGGCGTACTTGTTGCCGGCGAAAGCCCAGTATACCCTGATGATAACCATCATCAGCAATGTATAGCCCGCAACCAGGTGGATGAACCTCATCCAGCCCATTGTGAAGCTCTGATCGGAGGTGGGATGGATAAAAGGCCCGCCAATGTATAGTCCCGTTACCGAAAGAAAGATGATGACGAAGAAATTGACCCAGTGGGTCAGCCGGACCGGGAACTCCCAGATGTAAGTCCTCTTCCGCTCAGTGGTCATTTTTGGCGACCTCCCTTCCTCAAGATACCTTTACCTTGAGGAGCTCTTTCCTGTTTACGTCCGTTATATGAACGGCGCAGGCAAGGCAGGGGTCAAAAGAATGCACCGTCCTCAATATCTCCAGGGGCTCCTCCGGCTTCGCCACCGGGGTGCCGAGAAGGGCAGTCTCATACGGCCCCCTTTGTCCCTTGGCGTCTCTTGGCGAGGCGTTCCAGGTGCTGGGCACAACGCACTGGTAATTGGCGATCTTTCCGTCCTTTATCCGCACCCAGTGGCAGAGGGCCCCTCTGGGCGCCTCGTGGAACCCGTATCCCTTGGCCTCAGAGGGCCAGGTGGAAGGCTCCCATTTCGAGTTGTCGTGGATGCGCAGGTCGCCCTTCTTGATGTTATCAGCAAGCTGGCCTATCCACCCCTGGAGTGCCTCGGCCACAACCAGCGTCTCTATCCCGCGCGCGGCGGTCCTGCCAAGTGTGGAGAAGAGCGCCGAGGGCCCAACGCCCAGCTTTTTGAGCGAAGCGTCCACAACCTCCTTCACCCTTTCGTGCCCGGAGGCGTAGGCCACAAGCATCCTTGCAAGCGGACCCACCTCCATGGGCTTGTCCTCGTAGCGGGGTGCCTTCACCCAACTGTATTTCTTGTCCGTATCTAGAAACTCAAAAGGCGGCTTCGGCCCCGTGTACTTGTAGTCCGTCACGCCGTCATACGGGTGTTTGGAGGCGTTGTTGCCATCTGGATACGTGTACCAGGAGTGTGCAATGTATTCGGCCACCTTCTGCTGGTCCACCGGATGGACCTTGGAGAGGTCCTTGCCCAGGATCCGGCCCCTGGGCAAAAAGAGGTTGTCGGTGTTCGAGACATTGTCCTTGGGGAACTCGCCGTATGCCAGGTAGTTGCCTACGCCAGCCCCGTAGCCCGCCCAGTCCTTGTAGAAGGAGGCTATGGCCAGGAGGTCCGGCACATAGACCTTCTCCACGAACTCCTTGGCGGTCTTGGCCATCTGCATCATGTGCGCGATGCTGTTGGCGTTAAGGGTGGATTCGTCATTCGGGTTTATCGCGGTTGCCATCCCGCCCACAAGATAGGTCTGCGCGTGCGGGTTTTTGCTGCCAAGTATCGCGTGGATGCGTATGATGTTTTTCTGCCAGTCCAGGGCCTCAAGGTAATGCGCAACCGCCATGAGGTTGGCCTCAGGCGGCAGCTTGTATGCCGGGTGCCCCCAGTAGCCATTGGCGAAGAGGCCAAGCTCCCCCCCGGCGACAAACGCCTTTAGCTTGTCCTGGACCCCGGCGAAATATGCCTTGCTGGAGTTGTGCCAGTCCGAAATGGACTGGGCCAGGTCCGAGGTCTTGCCCGGGTCCGCCTTCAGGGCGCTGACGATATCAACCCAGTCCAGGGCGTGCAGGTGGTAAAAATGAATGGTGTGGTCCTGCACATACTGGATGCCGGTAATAATGTTCCTTATGAGTCTTGCGTTGTCCGGAATAGTGATCTGAAGCGCGTTTTCTACAGCTCTCACGGAGCTGGTGGCGTGAACCGTCGTTCAGACCCCTCATATCCTCTGGGCAAACGCCCAGGCGTCCCTCGGGTCCCTGTTTTTAAGTATGATCTCTATACCCCTGAACATGGTGCTGGAGGCCCACGCGTCCTTTACCTGGCCCCCGTCCACCTGGGCCTCGATTCTCAGATGTCCTTCGATCCTGGTGATTGGATCAATCGCGATCTTAGGCATGTAATTATTTACCCTCCTCCTCGGATGATTTCTTTTTGGCGGCCCTTGCTATCCTGTGGACTATAAGGCCGGCGGCGGTGGCGGCGGCAAGGCCCGCACCGAATTTGTCCGCGGTGGCCTCCACCCCGAAGCCGGGCACATTCTCAAGCCTCTTGTAAAACGGCGTCATTGTGTCCCAGAAATGCGGCGACGCGCACCCTATGCAGCCGTGCCCGGCCTCCACAGGCCAGCTGGTGCCCTGGTTCCACCTCTGGGCGGGGCAGTTTTTGAAGGTCTCCGGCCCCTTGCAGCCCATCTGGTAAAGGCACCATCCTTTTCTGTGCCCTTCGTCCCCCCACTCCCGGACATACCTGCCGGCATCGTAGTGTGCCCTGCGTTCGCAGTCGTCGTGTATCCTGCGCCCGTAGGCGAAAAGCGGCCTGCCCATGGAATCAGTAAGCGGCAGGCTCCCGAATGTCAGATAATGCACGACCGTCCCGGTGAGGTTCACCACGTTTGCGGGACAGCCGGGGAGGTTTATAAGTGTAATGCCCTTCACCGCATCCTTTACTCCCACCGCGCCGGTGGGGTTGGGCGCAGCGGCGGGAATGCCCCCGTCCCACGCGCAGGCCCCCATCGCTATGGTGGCAAGCGCGTTGCCGCAGACCTCCCTTGCTATGTCGATTGCCGCCCTGCCCCCGACAGTGCAGTAAACGCCGCCATCCTTGAGAGGTATCGCCCCCTCTACCACCACTAGATATTTGCCTTTCTGGTTCTTGACGGTATCGGCAAGGGATTTTTCAGCCTGTTTGCCCGCAGGGGCCATTATTGTTTCGTGATAGTTTACAGACAGGAGATCCAGAACGATCTGGGCCACCGTAGGGTCGCTTGCCCTCAGGAAGGATTCGGTGTTGCCGGCGCAGTCCTGGAATTCAAGCCATACGAGTGTTGGTTTCTGGGCCTTTTCGAGCGCCTCGGCGATCTTTGCGGCGCCTCCGACCGGCAGCGCCAGGGTCGCCGCCATCAGAGAGCAGAACTTCATGAAGTCTCTTCTTGATACCCCTTTTTTCCTCAGGGAATCATAGATGCTCCCACTTGCTTCCCCCATGAAAATAAAGACCCCCTTTCTTCTCTTTTATGCAGGTTTGCGGCTTTCCAGCTAAGCGGTCCTCCTTATTTTTTACGGGATATTAACCTAAAAAAATTTTTATTTCAATATAAATTTCAAATAAAATCAATGGGTTTCGAAACTAAAGAACATTAGGCCGTGAACTGGCTCTTTTTGTCCCTGGCCTGGACGACCTCTCTTTTTTTGTCCTCGAACCCCTTTTTCCCCATGAGTCCGAAAGTGAGCTTTTTTCCCTCTTCCACGGACGGCTGGTCAAAGGGGTTAACATCCAGAAAATGCCCGGTCAGGACCGTCACAAGCTCAAAGAAATAGAAGAGCTGCCCCAGGTGATAGGCGTCTATCCCGGGGATGGTTATTGACATATTGGGCCTTCCCGCCTTTGCCAGGGCAAGCTCGGTGGCCTCCTCCTCCGCCTTTATAAGCCCGGCAAGGCTCTGTCCCCGGAGAAAAGACATGCCCTCGTACCGGCTGAACACGTCCGGGATGATGAAGTCCGCCCCGTAATCCTCCACCCTCAGAAATGTGATTATCTTGTCTTCCGGCCCCTCCATCCAGAGCTGCACCTGCGAGTGCTGGTCGGTCGTCCCCACGGACGGGTACGGTGTGAGGCCCCTGCCCTGCTTTCCCAGGCTTTCGGACCACAGCTGGCAAAACCATTCGGAGAAGGATTTAAGCCGGTCGGCATATGGGATCAGGACATCTATTTTTCTGCCCTCATCCCTCTGCATCACATAAAAAAGAGTTGCAGCCACAATGGCCGGGTTCTCCCAGAACTCTCCGGCCATGCATTTCCCATGCGCCTCCTTTGCGCCGGCAAGGAGCTCCCGGGAATCCACGCCGATGACCTCCGCCATCAGGAGCCCAACCGGGGAAAGGACGGAATACCTTCCGCCAACCCCCGGAGGGATTGCCAGCGAGCCCATCCCCTCAGCCGCAAGTTTCCGCAGGTCGCCCTTTTCGGGGTCGGTGGTAAGAACAAACCTGTTTCGGGCCTCGCCGCCCAGAGCCTTTTCCATCATTTCATGGAGGATCATGAAAGAGGCCATTGTCTCCGAGGTGCCCCCGGACTTGCTTATTACATTTACTCCGGTCCTTTTTATGTCCAGGCAGGCAATGATGGATTGGAGCGTTGAGGGGTCCACGTTCTCATAGATGAAGACCTTCGGGCCCTTGTCCGCCCTCAGGTTATGAAATGGGCTCAAGGCCTCCAGGATGCACTTTGGCCCCAGAGCGGAGCCGCCTATCCCTAGCAGCAGAAAATAATCCAGCTCCTTCAGCTTTTTTGCGGCCTCCCTCACAGGGGAGACGTCCTGCCACGGCAGCTCCGTAAAGGCAAGCCCCGGAAGGCGCTTCCGCTTTATTTCCTCAAGCGCCTCCAGCGCCCTTACCCTGAAGCTCTCCAGTTTGCGGCCGGTAATGCCTTTCTGGCCGATGGTCTCGGCCATCATGAAGGAATAGTTCAGACCCAGCATGAGCGGCGCTCCTTCCCTACTGCATCTATATTATCAAAACAGTTTTCATATCCTGCCCCGGGAAAGGAAGGCTTATCCTGTTGCCGGATCTGCCGGTAACGGACAGGGCTATTTTGAGGAATTATAGCATCTTCCGGCCTGCCTGTCTGCCGGGCCGAACTTTTATTGCGCGGAGATGTTTTTGAGCAGTTCCCTGGCCCCGGCGGCGATGATGACCGAGAAAACCGCCGTCATGCCCACGATCACGCCAAGCAGGTCAACGAGCCCCAGCTTTAAAAGGCCTATCAGAAGCGCCACTATTATCGCAAACCTCAGCGCGCTGAAAAATATCATCTTGCCGGTGGCCTTCCTCGTTCCAAGCAATCCGGTCACCCCCCAGGCAAGCGCCCTGAAATTGGCAAGCGACAGCACGCCCCCGGCCAGTATGCCCGCGGGTATTTTTTTTGGCAGGAAGAACGCCGAGGCCACCGTAAGCACAAGCACGGCCACCCCGGATATCTTATATATCCTTTTTTCCATTCCCTTCTTTTTTCTCTTTCTCTCTTTCTTTTTCCTCTTCCTCTTCCTTGAGCCTTGTGTACCTTAAGACCTCCCTGAACCCGGCGGTCATACCGGCGAAAAAAAACAGCAGCGTGAACCACGGCAGGGTATTAAAATGCCTGTCTATGAAATATCCTATCAGTCCTCCGATAAAAGTGGCCACCACCAGGTTGAGGCCAACCTGGCTTGCGTCCATGATCTGCTTCCAGAGGAGTTTTGGTTTTTTTTGACCTTCCTGTTTTCCCGTTTTTGGCATCCGGTAAAAATTATAGCCTAATCAGGACATAAAAAAAGCCCGGCGCGGTATAGACGTTTGCCTGACAAACAAGGTGAGACGGGCCCCAGCGGAGCGAATACGGTCCGCCCCCCCGCACCAAACCCTCAGCAAAAATCCTCCGTTATGTAGACCTTTCCGTCTCTTATGGCCACGCCTATGCCCTCCGACCTGAAAGCGGGTGTCAGGATGTTTCTCCTGTGGCCAGGGCTTTCCATCCACCCCTCCACGGTAGACCGCGCGATCTCCCCCGTGCTGTTCCAGTTGTAATAGGCCCTGCCGTTTATGTATTCGACGGACGAGTACAGGTTGTTCTGGAAGATGTTTTCAGCCCCCAGGTATATGCGGTCGCCTTCCCGCACCCGGCATGCAAAACCGCTTTCCCTGTACCTGTCCAGAGGGCTCCGGCCGCCCGGAGTCATGTGGGAGAAGTAATCCCTTTCGGCCATGTCCCGGCTGTGCTGCCTGGCAATGGCGGCCAGTTTCCTGTTCAGCGCAAAGGGCCTTAAACCCGCCCTGCGTCTTTCAATATTGATGAGTGCATGTATCCTCCTTTCAAGCTCCGGCGTATCGATGCGCGGCCTGTGTCCCGCAAAGGTCCGGCAGGGGAGGATTAAAAGGAAGGCAAAAAGTATCAGGACAACACTTTTCTTTTTTGACTTGTTTCTTTTCATTGCTTCTGTTGCTTTTTCAGGCATAAGGACCGGAAAAACGACTCTAAAGTTAAAAAAAAAGAAAAGAAAAAGAAAAGACCCTTTAGCGCTTCATGGAGGAAAGGTATTCGTGTATGGCCCGGGCGGCTTTTCTGCCCGCGCCCATTGCCGAGATGACAGTGGCCGCGCCGGTAACGATGTCTCCTCCCGCGTAAACGCCTGGAATGCTGGTCTTGCCCGTTTCAGGGTCGGCCTGGATGTACCCCCTGTTCAAGACAAGCCCGGTGGCGGTGCCTGTCAGAAGCGGGTTTGCTCCGGTGCCGATTGCCATGATAACGGTATCCACGGGGATCTCGAACTCGGAGCCCGCCATGGGGTTTGGCCGCCTGCGGCCGGACTGGTCCATCTCGCACAGTTCCATACGGACGCATTCTATGGCCTTTACCCACCCGTCTTCGCCTATTATCTTCGTGGGCAGGGTGCACATCTCAAAGCGCAGGCCCTCTTCCTTGCCGTGGTGCACCTCCTCGGCGCGGGCGGGAAGCTCGGCCTCGGAGCGTCTGTAGACCAGGGTTACCTCGTCGGCCCCGAGCCTCATCGCAGTCCTTGCCGAATCCATCGCCACGTTGCCACCGCCTATGACCGCCACACGCTTTCCCGTCCTTATCGGGGTATCGTACTCGGGGAACAGGTAGCCCCTCATCAGGTTCGTACGCGTCAAAAACTCGTTTGCCGAATAGACCCCGTTCAGGTCCTCTCCAGGGATGCCCATGAACCTTGGCAGCCCCGCGCCTACGCCTATGAAGCAGGCGTCGAACCGGCCCATGATCTCCTCAAGGGTGATGATCTTTCCGGCCACCGCGTTGGTCATTATCTGCACGCCCATCTGCCTGAGCGTGTCTATCTCGGCGGTAACTATCTTTTTTGGAAGGCGGAACTCCGGTATGCCATAGAAAAGCACTCCGCCCGGCTCGTGCAGGGCCTCGAGCATGGTAACCTTATGTCCCAGGCGGGCAAGGTCGTAGGCGCATGTTATCCCGGAGGGGCCGCTGCCCACTACCGCCACCTTCATTCCCGTTGGGGCGGCGGGCTCAGGCACCGCCCTGGCCCCGTTTTTCATCCGCCAGTCGGCGCAAAACCTCTCCAGCCTCCCTATCGCCACCGGCTCATGTTTTTTGCCAAGGGTGCAGGCCCCTTCGCACTGGTTTTCCTGGGGGCACACCCTCCCGCAGACAGCGGGAAGCACATTGGCGCTCCTGATTATCCTGTAGGCCTCAGCGAAATCGCCCGAAACCATCGCCGCTATGAACTCCGGTATAGGCACGCTCACCGGGCAGCCTGCCACACAGGGCTTATTCCTGCATCCAAGGCACCTGGAGGCCTCCAGCACAGCCTCCTCCGCGCTGTAACCGAGACTCACTTCCTCAAAGTTGCGCCTGCGGAGGGCGGGATCCTGCTCCTGTACCGCGGTCCTTTTAGGGTTCAATTTCTTTGGTTTTTTCTCTTCTGCCATCTCTTTATCTTCGAATGCCTTTTATCCCGCTTCAGGGCGCGCCTTTCTCAGGACAGGTTATGCCGCTTTTTCCAGGCCTCGAACGACTCCTTTTCCTCAGCCTTGTACATCTTCTGCCTGTTTATCAGGCCGTCCCAGTCCACAAGGTGGCCGTCGAAGTCCGGCCCGTCGATGCACGCGAACTTCGTCTTGTCCCCGATGCGCACCCTGCAGCCTCCGCACATGCCCGTGCCGTCTATCATTATGGCGTTCAGGCTCACGATGGTCTTCACTCCAAAAGGCCTGGTCGCCTCGCAGACCGCCTTCATCATCGGGGCCGGGCCAACCGCCATCACGGTATCCGCTCCGCATGACTCAAGCTCCCCTTTGAGCGCGTCCGTGATTATGCCCTTCATGCCGGCGCTGCCATCGTCAGTGGTTATAAGCACCTTGTCGCTTATGTCCCTCATCTCTTTTTCATAGATCAGAAGGCTCTTGCTCCTTGCTCCCATAACGGAGACCACCCTGCTGCCCGCCTCGCGGAACGCCTTGCCTATGGGATACAACGGCGCGATGCCGAAGCCTCCCCCGGCAAGTATGACTCTGCCAGCGTTTTCCGTATGCGTGGGGTTGCCAAGCGGGCCGCATACGTCCCTGATCTCGTCCCCCTCCTTGAGGGCGGCCATCTCTCCGGTCGTCTTGCCGACGGCCATCACTATAAGGCTTATGGTGCCCCCTGCGGGGTCTATGCCCGCAAGCGACAGGGGTATCCGCTCACCCTTTTCGTGCAGCCGGATTATGACGAACTGGCCGGCCTTCGCCTTGGCGGCCACCTGCGGTGCGCTGACCTTGTAGAAAAAGACATCGGGCGGGCGAAGCAGCTTTTTTTCCAGTATCTTATGCATTTTTTACCGCCCGTCCGCTGTCTTTTTGTTTATGCAATTTCCGGTCAAAACAAAAACCCTTAAAGCCCAACGTGCGGCTTCGCGGCCTTGCCGATATCCCTTCTTGCCGCCATGTCCATGAGAACACGCTCCGTGCCGAACCTGCCTGGCTCGTATTTCTTCAGCTTAAGGGCCGCCCTGGCCTTGTCTATGTACTCCAGGGCAAGCGAGATCACCTTTTCAGGATCCTTCTCGAAATGCAGGCAGCCAAGGAACCTCTCATACCAGACCCTGGTCATGATGTCGGTGACTTCCTTGCTGGCAGCCACCGGGGACTGTCCGCCCCCGAATATGACCGGCACGCCCGAAGCGGCGAAGTAGCAGGCTATGGCTATGGCCTTCTCGCTCATCCACTCCGGGGCGATGCCCACTGCGGGCATTCCGCCTATCTCGTCCGAAAGCCCGCCCTCCGCCGCCATCGCGGAGGCGACGGTGAGTATCCTGGAGTTGTCCACGCAGGAGCCCATGTGCAATATGGGCGGGATGCCTATGGCCTCGCAGACCTCCTGGAGCCCGGGGCCAGCGTGCTCGCGCGCGGTCTCAGGGGTGAGGTAGCCGGCGGCCCCGTAAACAGCCGCGCCGCAGCCGGTGGTCACCACGAGCACATCCTGCTTGATGAACTCAAGCGCAAGGGTCTTGAAATACCCGCTCGCGGGCAGCCTCGGGTTGTCGCACCCGACCAGGCCGACAATGCCGCGGATGCGTCCGGCCATTATGGCGTCGTTTAGCGGCCTGAAGGAGGCGCGCCATTTGCCGCCCTGCATGTACTCTATGTACTCATGGGAAAAGCCCGCTATAAGCGGGGCCTTGTCCGAAGCCACGTATTTGCCATTTTTTGTCCTGTTGGAATAATTGTCTATCGCCAGGCGTACGATCTTCCTTGCCGACTCCTTGGCATGGTGCTCATCGAAGGCAATATGCACCGCGCCCTTCGTCATGGCCTTCTCCGATGTGCTTACGACCTTGGTGTGGAACTTCTTCGAAAGCTCCACGATGGCTGGCATTATGCACTGGACGTCCACGCAAACGGCGTCCACAAGCCCGGTCATTATGCTGGGCTCCTGGTTGGTGAAGCTGCCGGAAGTCGGGATGCCATGCCTCATGAGCACCTCGTTTGCCGTGCAGCACATGCCGCCAAGGTTTATGCCCTTGGCCCCTTTGGACTTTGCATACTCCACCAGCTCCGGCTCGGACACGACGTCCACGATGGACTCGGCAAGAGTTGGCTCATGCCCGTGCACAACCAAGTTCACATGGTCTTCCTTGAAAATGCCGAAGGAGGCCTGGGCCTGCACCGGCTTGGGCGTTCCAAACAGCACGTCGGAAACATCCGTGGATATCATCGAGCCGGCCCACCCGTCAGCAAGAGAGGTCTTGAGCGCGCCAAGCAGCAGGTGGTCCGGGTCGTGGTCCACTCCCATGTGCGTCCTGTGCATGGCCTCCACCACTTCCCTGTCCACCGAGCGGGGCTCTATGCCCCACTTCTTCCACCTGTCACGTGTCTTCTGGGGAGCGCGTCTGGCGTAGTTGAGCTTCCCTTCTATCCTGTTGAAGTCCTCAAGCAGCTTCAGGGCGACCAGCCTTGCGACTTCCTTTATCTCCTTGCCGTCCACCGGGATCTCCAGTATGGCGGCCATGCGCAGGAGCTTTTCGGGGTCCTTTATGCTGTAGTCATCGGTCTTTCCCTCTCCCACCGCAAGCAGCGTGAGCACCATGCTCCTTCCATGGTCAGAGTGGGCAGCCGTGCCCGCTGCAACCATCCTCAGGAAGTTCCTTGCGGCGATGGTCGAGACGTTAGCCCCGCAGACGCCCCTTGCCTCTTCCTCGGCGTTGGCACCCACGAGCCTGCAGGGGCCCATGTGGCAGACCTTGCAGCACGCCCCGGTCTCGCCTATCGGACAGGGCTTCATCTTCTCGGCCCGCTCGAAACAGGTGGTCAGGCCCTGCGATACGCCCCACTCGATTATCTTCTCTGCGGCCTCATTCGCGCTCTTTATTTTATGGTCCATAATGTTTCTCCTCCGCTGCCGTTTTTAGGTTTTTGGCCTTTTTGCCCTTTGCCATTTCACACCGCTGCCGGCGTGGTCTATATCATCGGGTCCATACCAAGCGCGGGATGCCCCGTGCTTGAGAGGTATTCCAGAAGCTTTTCGGAATCCTCGGCCACGGTCTCATCCGCTATCATGTCCAGAAGACCGGGGGCGCCCTCTTCCGCCGCCCTGGCATCGAAGGCCTCCTTCAGGCTCTCCTTGAGGTTTTTGGTCATCCAGACTATCCTCTTTATTCCGCCGTCGCCGGCAAGGAACTTCTTGCTGGTGATGAAGTTTCTGCCTATGCCCATGAAGCCTGGCGTCTGCATGCCGCCGCCGACAGAGCCCGCCAGCGTGGAGAACTTCATTCCCGCGGGCGTCATCCCCTGGTGGCCCCTCTGCACTATCATCACCCCGTTTGCCTCCGGCACTATGGCTATGATGCACTCGAAGCAGCCGCAGGAAGTCATGGGGTTTTCCATTATCGTGTACAGGTTCAGGGACTCCACCGCCCCGCCCGTCGATTTCTTCAGGTATTCGTCAACGCCCGTGTACCTGCCATACCTGGCGTCCACGAGCTGGCCCTTGGGGACGGGCTGGTTGCCGCCCGTAGGGTCTATCTCGAAGGCCGCCCTGGCGTCCAGCCAGTTGTACGCGCCGCAGAGGCCCAGCCTTTCGGCTGTTATGATGCACACGTGGCTTGGGGCAAAGCTCTGGCACAAAAGGCAGGAATAGAAGGTCTCCACGGACTCGTCGGTCATCGAGCCAAGCCTGTGGTCCCTCTCGGTGTACGCCTTCCGGGCCTCATCCCTCATTGCGACGACTTCCTTCTCATCCGTATAGATTGTGACCTGCACCTTGTCTATGATAGAGCGGAACGTATGGCGCATCATGGTGGAGAATATCAGCCCCAGGTGCTCCAGCGTGATGCCTGCGCCCTTGGCGGCGTTGCTTATCCTTATCCAGTTCAAGTCCCTCTGGCCCATGTGCCACAGGCCCTGGGCCTCGTTTATGCTGTGGTGCACCTTCCTTTCGATGACGGACTCGAAGTCCTTCTGCATCTTGCGGCCGGCGACGTCTATCACGAGCCCAAGGGGCATCCTGCCGCCTTTTTCGTAGATCTCCTTCCAGTTTTCGCCGACGATGGTGATCTTGCCGTCCTCGACTTCATCCATCTCGCGCATGCGCACCCATTCGAAGGCCGGCGTCTTCTGGCCTCCGAACTCTATGAACATGTCCTCCTTGCGGATCCTCTCGCCTTCGAAGGCCGGACCGTAGGACACAGGTATCGGGGGCTTTTCGACCACTATCTTGAGGCCCCTCACCTCTATAGCCTTCTGCACTATCTTCGCGTGGTCGAACTCCTTGTCGACCTCCTCATAGGTGCAGACGCCGGTCGGGTGCACAACCGGTATGTCGGTGTCGGCAACCGCGGGGAAGCCCATGTTTATGGCCCCGGCCCCGGTCGTCCATATTATGTCGTTCAGCTCTCCAAGCACCAGGGCGAAGGCAAACACCCTGTCCTTCTGGTATTTGAGGTGCTCCTTGTAGTCCCCGGGCTTCTTGCCGCCGAAGATGAGGGAGGCCCTTATCGCCCAGTCCAGGGCGTAAAGGGTGTGCTGCGTCTCAGGGCCCAGGGGCACTATTCTCGTGTCCCACCCAAGCTCTACGCCTTTCCTTAAAAGCTGCTTGGTGACGCTGTTTCCATTTAAATTGCCCGAAAGAAAGGTAAGTATGTTCTTTTCCTGCAGCTCCGAGACTATCTTTACCGCGGTGTCGTCATCAGGGGCCGCGCCTATGATGGCGGCGAAACCGGGCATGGTGCCGTCAACTAGCTGTATGCCCAGGTTCCTCTGGATGGTGTCGGTTATGAACCCGTTATAGACATAGCCGGTCTCCGGGTCAACCGCCGGCTCCAACCCCAGGACAGTCCTTGCCGCAAGCCATATCTCCTCCGCAAAGAGGGTGGCCATGCCGGAATCAAGGGCCTCGCCAAGGTACGGCTTCCAGATATGCTCCGCAGGCTCCTCATGCAGCAGCTTCCTCGCATACCCGAGGGCGGTCCGCATATCCCCGAGCGTCTTCACGGGGAAACCAGTCATGGCATAGATCATCGGAAGATAGAAAGCGGTATCAACGAACTCGAACCAGTGCCCTTCACCCTTTTCAGCTATCGCCTTTTCAAGCATCTCCTCGGCTTCTCTGTATAACCGGTTGGCGCCTCTTATCGCCGCCGTGGCGATTATCTTGGACATTTTGTTCCCTGCCCTCCTTCTATCCTCGGTAGGAATATGGATATAATTTCCAGAATTATTTTACAAAACTCTTTCTTTCTAAATCAATTTTGCAAGTTAATATTATATAACAGAAAAATAAAGAAGCTAATTGATATTTATATAAATATAAAAAAAAATAATAGCTTATGGCATGAGCCGGCGCAGGCGGGCGGAAAGCGGCAACAGGCGCCCTCCGGGCCCATCCCGGCTAGAAGATAAAATAAAGAGCTTTTACTTTTCAGCCGGCCCCTGCATATGCTTGAAGCAGGGACCGGCTAAAAGTTGAAGAGATAAAAAATCCTACGCCCGGACCTTTGCCTCCCTGAGCCAAAGGAGTCTCGACCCGTTCAGCACGGCGGCGTTCAGGGACTTCATCAGCTCTTCCGGCTCCGCATCAAGACCGGACGTCCGCTCGAATGGCCTGAATTTTTTTGGCGTCGGGACCGCTTCCTTAAGACTGTCCGAGGCCTTTTTCAGGTCCGCCCCAAGCGCCTTTGCCACCTCCTCGAATATAACCCTGTGCAGTTTCGCATCGCCCGCGGGTTCAACGGCCTTGCATATCTTTCTGGGCCTTCCCAGATAGTCTGTTATGGTACCGTCGGCCTCAAGGTATGAAGCCGAGGGAAGCACCACATCCGCCTGCCTGGCAAGCTCCGTCATGTGAGAACCCTGGACGATAAGGAAATCCGTCTGAGGGCGCGCATTTACAGTCACCTCGCCCACGGCATAAAGCGCCTTGACGCCGCCTGAGGCCATCTCCCCGTAGGACTTCCCGGCCCCGCGCAGGCCGATGGCGGCAATCCCCTTTGCGTTGCTTTCCACCGGGACCGAAACGACCCTGCCTTTCAGCAGCCCCAGATTCGCAGCGGCAAGGTACATGGCGGGAGAGACCAGCAAGAGCGGGTTTTTGGCCTCCACGAACAGGTCTGCAGCCTTCAGGGCCTCCTCGCCTGCGGTCTCGCCTGAGACCGCCAAAGACAGCTCCTTGTTCCCGTTCAGTCCCTTGTCAATGACGGCCTTCACGAAGGCCTTCAGGGAGCCCTCCCCGCTGCCCGTCAGGCTCACCGCCGCAACCGATGAGATCGCCGACTCGCGGCTGTTCACGACAACCAGCCTGGCCCCGGCGTCCAGCCTCTTTCTTATAGACGCGTCGAGCCCGGGCAGCACCCTTTTCCACTGGTCGGGATACAGGTCTATGAGCACGAACAGGTCGGCGGACTCAAGGCCGTCCGCGCCGTCTGACATGAGCGTCTCGGCGGTCGAATAAAGGCTTGCCGTGGTGTCAATGTTTGACGCGCCCGCCGCCTCCGCCAATCCCTTGAGGGCCACGGCGTCTTCGCTTAGCAAACCGGCGGTGGCTATGAAGCCTGAGTCCTTGCCGGCCGCTTTGAGGGCGGCCGCTGCCGTTTGTATGGCGTCCTGCCATGTGGTCTCCATGAGCTTTCCGTCAACCCGCTTCATGGGGACGGTCACCCTGGAGTCCGCCTCTATGCAGTCGAACCCGTATCTTCCGTATGCGCAGACGTAACGCTCGGTAGGGCTGCCAGCCTGGTCTGCGTTTATCTTCATGATGCTGCCGTCTTTTGTGCTGACGCGTATCCCGCAGGCGTTTCCGCAGAGCAGGCAGGTGGAGTCCACCCCTTTAAAATCCCATTCCCTCCCCTTGCGCCATCTGTCGGCCTCAAGCAGGGCGTTTACAGGGCACACGTCCACGCAGCTTCCGCAAAACGTGCATCCGGATTCCTGAAGCGGCCTGTCTTCGGCCGTAATGACCTTCGAGCCGACACCCCTGCCCATGAATTCCAGCACGTTCGTGCCCTGGCTT
Source organism: Nitrospirota bacterium (assembly GCA_021813765.1). Lineage (GTDB taxonomy): Bacteria > Nitrospirota > Thermodesulfovibrionia > Thermodesulfovibrionales > JdFR-88 > JAKAEG01. The sequence goes on along the minus strand of JAKAJM010000041.1, from coordinate 7,000 downwards.
TTGCAGGCCCTCACGCACCTGCCGCAAAGCACGCAATACTCCGGGTCACGCTTTATGAACGGGTTTGCCTCGTCCGCGGAATAGCCGTGTTTCTTCCTGGTAAAGGAGGACTCTTTTATCCCCATGTCATAGGCGTATTCCTGAAGGCTGCACACGCCCGCCTTGGTGCAGGTCATGCAGTCCAGGGGATGCATCGACAGGATCAGGTCTATCACGAACTTCCTGATCTCGTTTATCTTCTCGCCGCTCGTGGTGATGGCCATGCCGTCCTTGGCTTTCGTGGTGCAGGCGGTCAGCGGGGCCTTCATGCCCTCGACCTCGACAAGACAGAGCCTGCAGGCGCCGATACCCTTCATCCCCCTGAGGTGGCAGAGGTTCGGTATGCGCACTCCGGCAAGCTCAGCGGCCTCTATGAGGTTCACGCCCTCGGGCACCTGCGTCTCCCTGCCGTTGATCTTCACCTTTATGCTGCCAGACTTTTTCCCTGTCACATTTTCCGTGATCTTCTCCGACATGTACGGATTCCTCCTGATTCGAGCTTAATTTCTTTATAAACCCCAAAAAATCAAATCAAAACCGCAAATATTGTTCAGGCCTTCACCGGCTCCGCCGCGGCCGCGTCCGCGACCTCTATCGCGCCCTCCGGACAGGCCCGCAGGCAGTCGCCGCATTTCACACACCTTTTCTGCCTTATCTCGAATGGCGGATAACCCGTGAGGTATGGTTTTCTCTTCTCTCCGAACACCGCGCCATGCGCGCAGGCGTCCTTGCAGACACCGCACCTCGAGCATTTCTCAGGGACTACCCTGAACTCTATGAGCCCAAGGCATTGCTTCTCAGGGCACCTGGCGGCTGCGCCCGGGGAAGACACATGAGCGGAGAACCCGCCGTCTTCAATCCACTCCAGGATGAAGCGGGCAGTGTCCTTTCCCTTCTTGCACATGGAGGCCTCAAGCATATGTCCGGCTATCCGCCTGAGCGCGCTTTCATCGGCTCCGGTGCCGCGCCCCTCCGCGATGTTCTCAAGCCTTCTTCTGGCCTCGAAGCTCCCCATGGAGCACGGGAAGCACTTCCCGCACATGGGGCCCTCCAGAAAGCCCGTCACGTAATGGAGCGCCTTCTGCACCGGGCACGCCTTTGCCTGTGCGGCGCCCTTTATGTCCTCAACCTTCAGTTCCTTCTTCTCATCCATGAAAGATACCCCTAGTAGATGTCTTCTGCCATGAAGATTATTTCGGGCAGCATATAGGAAACAAGGTCCCTGTACGAGACGATGCCTATCAGCTTTTCGTCCTCCATCACGGGAAGGTGCCTTATCTTCCTTTCGGACATGAGGGAAACCGCGACGCTTATGTCCGTGGCGGCATCAAGCGTAACGGGGTTTGGCGACATCACGTCCTTCACCGTTTTCTGCTTGAGCTGCACGTTCTTGGCGAAGCAATGCATGATGTCCCTCTCCGTAAAAATGCCCACCAGCTTCTGCTGGCCATTGAAGACCAGAATGGACCCGACGTTCTGGCCGTCCATCTTCGTGACGGCATCGGTCACGGGACAGTCTTCGCCGCAGGACACGAATTCCGTCGGCTTTGCTTTTACAAGGTCTTTAAGCGTCATGCTGACCCTCCTTTCAAGTATCTCTAACTTATCCTCCGGGATCTTGAACTGCTCCTCCAGCCTGGCCACGCTGTGCTTTCTTATCTTCACCGCGCCCACCGGGCAGACGTCATAACATGCCTTGCACTTCTGGCAGTGGTCCTGGTCTATGAAGTACTTGTCCTTGCCCTCTTTTACGGCTCCATAGGCGCAGGCCTCCTTGCACAGACCGCACCGTATGCACTCGGTGAGGTTGATGGCGAACACTCCCATGCCCTTGCAGGCCTTGGCCCTGCAGTATTTGTCATAGATGTGCTCCTCGTATTCCTGCCTGAAATACTTTATGGTGCTCAGGACCGGGTTGGGAGCGCTCTGGCCCAGGCCGCACAAAGAGCCGTTCTGCACCATGTGGCCTATGTTTATGAGCTTTTCTATGTCGCCCGACTCGCCCTCACCTTTCGTTATCCTCTCAAGTATCTGAAGCATCTGGTAGGTGCCTATCCTGCAGGGAGGGCATTTGCCGCAGGACTCCGACTGGGTAAATGAGAGGAAGTACTTGGCAACATCCACCATGCAGGTGTCCTCATCCATCACCACCATGCCGCCCGAGCCCATCATCGAGCCCACCTTCCAGAGCGAGTCGAAATCTACCTTAAGGTCCAGGTAGCTTGCAGGCAGACAGCCGCCAGAAGGCCCGCCGGTCTGGACCGCCTTGAGCTTCTTGTCGCCTATTATCCCGCCGCCTATGTCGTAGATTATCTCCTGCAGGGTCATGCCCATCGGCACCTCGACGAGCCCGGTGTTCTTGACCTTGCCCGTAAGCGCAAAGACCTTGGTGCCCGGAGAGGTCTCGGTGCCTATGCTCCTGAACCAGTCCGCGCCTTTTTCTATGATGGGCGCAACGCACGCGTACGTCTCAATGTTGTTCAGGTTGCTTGGGTAGCCCCAAACGCCGCCGCCCTTTTCCGAGAGCCTCGGGGGACGGGGCCTCGGGAAGCCGCGCTCCCCTTCTATCGAGGCCACAAGCGCTGTGGATTCGCCGCATACGAAGGCGCCGGCGCCCTCCCTCACGTCCAGATGGAAACTGAAATCAGTGCCAAGGATGTTGCTGCCAAGCAGGCCCATTTCCTCGGCCTGGGCGATGGCGTGCTTCAGGTGCTTCACCGCAAGCGGGTACTCGTGCCGGACATATACGAAACCGTATTTTGCCCCTATGGCGTAGGCGCAAAGGAGCATCCCCTCAAACAGGCTGTGCGGGTCTCCCTCCATGATGGAGCGGTCCATGAAGGCCCCTGGGTCTCCCTCGTCTCCGTTTGCGATGACGAACTTCGTATGCTCCGGGCCGCTCTTTGCGTGCCTCCACTTCTTGCCGGCAGGGAAGCCAGCGCCGCCCCTGCCCCTCAAGTTGGCCTTGTCCACCTCGTCCATGACGTCGTCTGGGGTCATGGCGGAAAGCGCTTTTTCGAGCGCCTTGTACCCGCCCACCGCGATGTAGTGAAGGATGTTTGTGGGGTCTATCTTGTCATTGTTGCGCAGCGCTATACGCGTCTGCTTTTTGTAAAAAGGCAGCTCCTGCATGTCGGCTATCGGCTGGCTCAGGAAGTCCTTTCTGTAGAGGGCGTTCCTGTAGGGCGTCTTTCCCACAAGCGTGTAGCCCACGATGTCCGGCACCTGCCCTGCCTTCACCCTCTGATAAAAGATGCCCTCCGGCTCCACATTCATGACCGGCCCCTTCTGGCACATTCCCTGGCATCCGGTCTTGACTATCTCAACGTCCATGCCCCTTTTGCCGGCATCCTCCTTGAGGGCGCTTATGACCTTGTGAGAGCCAAGCGCCGTGCAGGCGGTGCCGCAGCATACCCTGGCCCTTGCGTGTCCAGGCTCAAAGACCTCCGCCGCCAGCCTGGCCCTGAAGGTCTTCAGATCATCTATGTTCCTGAGTTTTTCGATTTTCATTTCCATCGGCTCTATTCGCCCTCCCCGCCCCTGGACCTTACTTTGTCTATGATCTCGCCGATCTTTTTGGGGCCGACCTCGCCGATGACCTCGTCATTTACCGTAACTACCGGCGCCAGCCCGCAGCATCCGACGCATCCCACGGTCTCAAGCGTAAGGGACATGTCGGGGGTGGTCTGCCCCTCCTTCACGCCAAACTCGTCTTCTATGGCCTGCAGCACCTTTGAGGCGCCGCGCACGTGGCAGGCCGTGCCGGTGCAAACGCAGACTATGTTCCTGCCCCTGGGCTTGAAATAGAAATGCTTGTAAAAAGATGCGGTGCTGTATATCTCCGCAAGGGGGATGCCCAGCTTCTCTGAAAGGGCCCTCAACCTGTCTTCCGGAAGGTAGTTATGCTCCTTCTGCAGCTTCTGAAGGGCATGGATGAGCACCCCTCTTTTTTTCTGCTCGTCCGTGAGGACCTCGCCTATTTCCCTGTAATGGCCTTCGACATCGAGATTTTCTGCTTTCATGATTTTTTTACTCCTCCGCCCGTTAAAAAATGATCTTAAAAAATGACCTCGGGAATTTTTTTCTTCAGATCGTCCGCTGATTGACATGGCAACCAGGCCGGGCCGCCCCTTTCCGATGCGCCGGAATGAGGCGGACTGCCGGCTCCCTGGCCTGGTATCGAGATAACTACTTTAAAGAACGATTAAACCAATTTCTTAAAGCTAACTATATAATTTACTGATTTATAAACAAACTTAAAAATTGAAATAAAAAATACTAACAGTTCCAGCCCGATCCGCCCTTATCGGACGCCACTTTAGAGATCAGGATAGTCAGGCCCGCGCCTTCAGGAAGGCGGGCAAGCCGTTTGCTTCCCTTGGGCCGACCGTTATCTTCCAGCCGGGCAGCTTGTCCTCTATCGCCCCGCTCAGGATGGCCACATATCCGGGGATGATCAGCTCCTTCTGCTCAAGCTCCCCTTCTATGCCGCTTTCCGTTATGAACTGGGATATCTTCGATGCCGTGAACTTGCCGGCAGCCCATGCGGTCAGCACCGAAAGGCCTTCGGAGTCCATGACCGCCAGACGGCATGGCACCTTGCAGTTCTCTATCTCGCCGGAGACTATGAAGTAGGTCAGCGAAAAATTGGTCGTGATCAGGAAGGGGGATTTTGGCCCGGGCTCCCCGATCTTGTATATTTTCTGCTGGACCTGCATGGGCACCTGCGGGTCCGTGTATATGTTCTGCCTGAGAGAGAAAAGCGCAAGGTCCTTCCATTTGCTGGCCGAACCCAGAACGACGATGGAGCCGTATTTTTCGACCGCAAGCCCGGCAACCAGCGTCTCAAGCATCTGGTCCTCGCGCTCCGCAAAGTTTATGACCGGGAAGCCCACCGGCTTGAATCCCTTTTTAAGCGCGGCCCTTCTTATGTAGGTGTTGTCCCTGAGTATCTCCCCGGCCTTGCGAGCGCCGGAGTCTATAACCATGTCCTCTATCCCCAGGCCCTTGGCCTTCTCGGTCAGGTCAGAGAGCTCATCCAGGTTCCCGGCGGCTATGCCCAGCGCGGCCTTTGCGGCCTTTGCCTTTTCGGCCATGCCGGCCAGGTTGCCCGAGTCCGCGCCGTAGAGGACGGCGTTTTTGCCGTTGAAATGGGCCAGTGCGGCCCCTGCCGCATCCGGGTTCTTCGTGGAGATTATCACCGGCACCTCGGGCGCCTTCTGGGCAGCCAGCTTCGCAAGCGCCTCAAGCTTCGCGGCGTCTCCCGAATCGTTTGAAAGGAAAACCGCGTCAATCCTCAGCTTCTGCCCGACCCTGTCTATCTCGGAGGAGAGGACCTCGTCCAGCTTTTTCGCGGCATCGGCCTCGGAAAGCGTGTCTTCTATCTTGACGGCAAAGGCGCAAGGGTTCACGAACTTCTTCTCGTGCCTGAAAAGCACCGTCTCCTCGCCCATCTTGACCGCCCTGGCCCCGGCCCCAAGCGTCACCGGCCTGATGGGCGGCGCGGAGGCCTCGCCAAGCTTCTGTTTCGCCTCTTCAGAGACATCGGGGCACTGGTCAAGGGAAGCCTGCCTCTGGGCAAGCTTCATGGCAAAGGCAAGGCAGGTGGGCTGCCCGCACTTCTTGCAGTTCGTTTTAGGCAGCAGCTTGAATATCTCAACTCCGGTTAGCGCCATTTCTTATCTAGACCTCCATCTCGGCTATGAACTTTTTGACCGCTTCGACGGCGGCTGGATGCCTCATGATGAGCAGCTCCGCCCCTGAAACGAGGAACGAAGAAGCGGTGACCGCCTCCCACGCGATGCCTCTTTGGGCAAGGCCGCCCCACTCCGGCAGGTCGGATTCGGGGGCCTGGGTCTCCTTCACCTTCCAGACGTACATGCCCACGTCAGCCAGCATCGGGGGCTGCAGGACCGGGTCATTCTGGGCAAGGGCCGCAAGCTTTATCCTCTCCATGACCGAATACGTGTATTCAAGGCCGTAGCTCAGGGCGGAGCACATCGGGTCGGTTATCAGCTTCTCCCTGTCGAAACCCATCTGGGTTATAAGGATGTTGAGCTGCTTCGAGAGGTTTATATCAAGCTCGCTCATGGCCACCAGCTTCAGGTCGTTGGCCATCGCCGCGGCAGCAATCGTCTTGTAGTTTGCTTCCTGGGCCTTTCCGATAGCGCAGTTAAATCCCTTTGCCACCTCGGCCGCCTTCACCAGAACCGCGGTGTCCTTCTCCGCATGGTTTGAGCCAAGCACTATAAGCGGGACCTTTATGGCCTCAAGGACCTTTTTTACGGTCGCCGCGGACTGTTCCGCGCTGATATCGCCCTTGTCCGGATGGGTGCCGGCAAGCCTCAGCGCAACGGCCTGCGCGCCAAGCTTGTCCTGGCAGTGGAGCGCCCATGCCACCGGGTCTCCGTAGACATCCTTGTACACGTCCCTTACGGTCTGCGGCCAGTCATCCGGGACGATGTCCTGCACCTCCAGGGCGATAACCGGCTTTCTGGGGGTGCTCCCCTCGAAGCCATGGAACGAAAGGACATTTTCGCCGCCTATCGCGACCGCTTTTTCGCCGCTGCCAAGGCCAAGCTCGAATATCTTACCGTTATAGCTTTCTTTAGGCGGTGTAAATGGCATCTTCTTTCATTCCCTCCTACATTTCCAGATATGAATGGGCATAAAGCGTCTTGCCCATGATTACATCCATGGTCTTGGCTATCTCTGACAGCTCGACCGCGTCCGCTATGGCTGCGGTAAGGCCATGGTACATGAGCAGGGCGAAGTACTGCCTGTTCATAAGCGGCCTCACGTGCTTGGGGCAGCCGTTTGATATGTTGCTTAACCCCACCACCGTCTTCATGGCCGGGTCATTGAGCTCCTGGAACATTTTTATCGCCTTTATCACATGCATGGCGTGGTCCTGCGAGGTCGCTATCTGGAGCACAAGCGGGTCCAGATAGAGGTCCTCAAG
>JAKAJM010000040.1 GCA_021813765.1 Nitrospirota bacterium | reverse complement strand
CTGGTCCCCTCATGCGATACATCTCCCCGTCATTTTTTAGTTTCTCTCCTGGCGGAGCAGATTCAAAAAGCTCCGCAAGCCCGGCCATGCGGCAGGGCTGATTATATTTATAATCGAATGTTCCCGCTGAAAACTTTAAAAGGGGCTCCGGAGCTTGGAGAGAAAGGGAAGGGGTGGAAAAAGAAAAAGGCAAGAGGACAGGACATTTTTCTCCCCTTGCCCTTGTTTGCAGACTTCGGGACTTCTTTTTCCGGTCGGTTTTTTTCCTTTTACTGCATTCCCCTATTTACTGGGGGCGTTGGTTCCGCCCGAAGGCGCAGCGGCGTTTGAGGGCGCGTTCGACGGAGCGGCGGCCGGAGCAGGCGCGTTCACAGTGCCGGGGGCTGGCGCTTTCTTGCATCCGCTGAATCCTGCCAGGGTGGCAGCCATGAGCATGGCTAAAAACAGGGATGTGGCCTTTCTCATCTTTTGATATCCTCCTTCTTGCATTTTGTCACTTTTTCAATTGCATGGGCGCTCTTTTAGAGAGGTTATCAAAATATGGCTTTAAGTCAAGAAAGAAAGAGGGCGGCCAGTGTAGTGCGTCCAACACTTCTTTACCCTAACGTTGCATTAAAGTCCGTCATGCCGGCGAAAGCCGATCCCTGGCCAGTGAAGTTGATTTTAAAGTCGCTGGATTCCGGATTAATACCTCCGGAATGACGGCTAAAGGAGTTCACTAATAGTGAATTCCGTCCGGACTTGAAAATCAGCCCGCAAACTGGCCGCCAGCAACGTTTTGAATGCTTCAAATTCCAAAAATCATGCAACTTCATAGTTTGCATTTAACAGATAACAGAATTTTGGCCGTCATTCCCGCATGTAGCAAGCGGGAATCCAGCGGCGTTTTCTTATGGCCGGCAAAAAAAAATCAAAGTCACTGGATTCCCGGTTAAGACCCCGGGAATGACGAAAAAACGGATTCATTCCTGGAGCTTTCCAATGTAAAGAGATTAAAGAAATACACTGGCGCGGTGTTTCATTAACAACCGTCATAAGTCCCGTCATACCGGCGAACGCCGGTATCCGGCGACTTAAGGTGTTCGAAAGGCAAAAGTCACTGGATTCCGGCTTAAAACAGCCCGAATGACTGCCCAAGTAAAAGAAGATTTATGCAAAAAATTTATGAAACACTACACTGGTTGCGGTAATGCTACGGTTTTTTTCATATGCGCGCCTGAGCGGAGGGTGTAATAGTATTCCATGTCCAGGAGCCGTCTTTTTATCCCGGGGCTCGGCGAATATCCGCCAGGTGCGCCTCCCGATTTTATCACCCGGTGGCAGGGCAGGATTATTGGCAGTGGATTTTTTGAGAGCGCCTGGCCGGCCGCCCTCGATGCCCCGGGCCGCCCTGCATGCTCCGCTATCCATTTATAAGAGCGCGTCTGCCCGTAAGGGATCTCAAGGAGGCACATCCATATCTTTTGTTCGAAACCGGTGCCCCCGGTAATGGCCAGTGGATAATTAAACTCCCTCAGCGTCCCCTCAAAGTATCCGTCAAACTGCCTGGCAAGCGGCACCGGTATATTTCCGCGTCTGATCCCCCGGGGCTCCTCCCATATGGAGACCGCGGCCAGCTCCCTGCCTTTAAGGACAAGGTACACCGGCCCGACCGGGGTGTCTATCCTGTTATAATACTGGCCGCTCATAATGGAAACTCATCGCAGATCCTGAGCCCCGAATAATAGCAGCAGAGCTCGTTGTCCAGGTCGTTTAAAAAGGAACGCTCCTCGCCGTCTTCAAAGAGGACCCTCACCATGCAAATGCCGCCATCCATGAAGGAATGCTTTTCCTCGATGACCTCTCCCACTCCCCAGAAATCGAACCGGATGTGGCGGACCTTGTCCCCGGCCCTAAGGTACAGCCTTTTCCTTCCCATGTTTTTATTATAACAATGTATAAAAACCCCTTGAAGCTTTCAAAAGGGCGTCCTTTTATGGTATAAAGATAAGATGCCTTCCGGCCAAAAAATCAAAAAAATCCGAAAGGAGTTTTTCCAAAGATGAAGAAAATTCTGTTGCTGGCGGCGGTACTTTTTTTGGCTGTTGCCTGTTCGCACCAAAATACCGCCAAACAATCGTCTTCAACTGACAATTCGCCCGTTCTGGCGCAGGTGGGAGACAAGAAGATAACGAAGGCGATGTTCGACACCGAGCTGGACGCCCTGCCCCCTCAGGTGAGGGAATACTTCATGAAACAGGGAGGGCCCGGCGCTTTTCTGGACCAGATCATAAGCAAGGAGCTCCTTTACCAGGAAGCCGTGAAGGAGGGCCTTGACCAAAACAAGGAGCTTCAGGCCGCAGTTCAAAACTACAAGAAGATCACCATGGTGAAATTGCTTCTGCAGAAAAAGATCGGGGCGAACATTACAGTTACCGATGACGAGGCAAAAAAATATTATGACGGCAACAAGGACGCCTTTAAAATAAAGGAGGGAAAAGAGGCAGGGCAGCTTGTCCCGTTTAACGCCATTGAGCCCCTTATAAAGCAGCGCATCGCGGCCGAAAAGCAGGCCAAGGCGTTCGAGGCGTATGTCGCCCAGCTCAAAAAGAGCACCAATGTGACCGTCAACGAGCAGGCGGTACAGGCGCTTTCAGCCGGCTTCTCCACCAATACGCCTGCGGCGGCAAACGCACCGGCAGCCCAGTAGGAAAACTCCACGGATAAAAGCCATGCCCGGCAGCCGGGCATGGCTTTTTTTAAAAAACAAGCCGGCCAGCCAAAATGTATCACCCTGCTACAGGCCTCGCAGCATTAAATCTTAATATTGCATGATGTTTTTTGCCATTACTGCCCCCATCAAGCGGCATGTCTTTTTTAAAAAGAAATCACCGCATCTGAAAATGGTAAAGCCATGGACCGGGCACTGCAGCTTCGAGTTTAAGTTATGAGTCGCCATTGCCAGCCATTTCCGGATCTGCCAGGATGTGCATTGAGGCGTTTTGCGAGCAGACAATTCGTTTAAAAAGCGGAAAGATCAGCCCTGCGGCGGAATTTTTTAATTTTGTGCTTTTGTTTTGCGGTTTTTATTTTGATGGCCTAGGCCATCGGGATATTGAACGAGCAGTAGTGGTCTCCCAGGGGGATGGACCTCTTCATTAAAACCTGCCTGCCAAGCAGCTCCGAGAGGAGCTCCGCTTCATACCCGCAGGCCTCGCTGTAGTGGGATGCCACCTTCGAGATCGGGCAATTATACTGATTCAGGGTGTAGTTGCCATCGTTCTCGGCAAGCTCCGTAAAATAGCCCTCCTCTTCAAGCATGCTGGAGAGCGCCCTTATCTTACCGTGGAAGTCATGGTTTTCAAGTTTTTTTCCCCTCGTCTCAAGGAGCCTCTGCTTGCGCAGCCTTAAAAGCCCTTCCACCTTACCCCTGCCGTCCAGGCTCTCAAGGTCTTTAAGCAGGTCAAGCGAGAAATCCCGGTAGACCTTTGGAAATATATCATCCGCCCGATCGGTCAGGCTATATATGAAAACAGGCCGGCCGATGCCATGCTTTTTCGCGTCGTAGCTTACAATGCCCTTTCTCTCAAGGGCTATGAGATGCTGCCTTATGCCCATCGGGGTGATGCCCACCCGCTTGCTAAGGTCCTCAGCGGTGAGGCCGCCCGTCTTTTTCAGCAGCATTATTATCCGGTCCTTTGTCTGGCCGTCCTCTATTCGCATGCCCAAAATTAACATAAATCTATAATTTTGTAAACTATTTTCGAAAATTTCCGGAATTTTATTTATAAAAGCGTTTTTCCGGAAAAAAAGACAGCTTTTCGTGCATCTTGGCCGCACCCATTCAAAAAGGCGCATCTCACGGCTCCGCAGCGCGCTTTTGGGTGCTATAATAATGCTGGAATAACGTGGTATCCGCAAAAAAACGAAGCCCCGGAGGATCCAAAAATGATAGCGGTTGCCGACAATCTTAACACCAGGAACAAGGGATATATGGCGGCAGTCGAGGCCAGGGACTCTAAAGTTATCTCCGGTCTTGCCAGGAAGCTGCATGAAGCAGGGGCGGACGTAATAAATGTTCAATGCTCGCTGGATGGCGCAGCCGACGAGGACCGGCTGCCATGGGTTTTCGAAACCGTCCAGAACGCTGTGGACTCAGTGCTCTGCATAGATTCAAGGAATATAGAGGCCGTCAAGAAGGCCCTGTCCCTCGCAAAGAAACCGCCCCTTATAAATTATGTCTCTGAAACCGAGCCTGCCCGGAAACAGGACCTGTTCGCGCTGGCCAACCGGTCTAAAGCGTTTGTAGTCCTGCGCGCGGCGAGGGGGGGGAACATTCCCACATCTTTCGAAGGAAAGCTGCAGATACTGGAGGCGCTCCTTGAGGACGCAAACCGCGCGGACATCCCGAATGAAAGGCTCTTCCTTGACCCCTCACTTATCCACATAGGAAGAGGGGCCGGACAGGACCATTTGCTGAACGCCCATGAGTGCATACTTTCAATAAAAGAAATGGTGGACCCTCCGGTAAACACCATCTCCTGGATATCGAACGTGTCCACGGGCATGTCCCCTCGGCAGGCAAGAAAGATGACGGAGGCAAGCATCCTTACATACCTTGCGGGAGCGGGGCTCGACGCGGCCATGCTGGACATACTCGATCCCGAGATCAGCCATGCACTTTATTTCATCAAGTCATTCAGGGATGAGATAGTATTTTCCCCTGCGGACCTCGTATAAGCAGATCATGCTCAGACTGAGAGACGGAATTAAAGAGATAGTGCGGAAGACAGCCATTTCTCTTCCCAGAGACATAGAGGAGGCGCTGAAGGCCGCCTACGAAGCCGAACCCCAAGACAGCCCGTCACGGCAGGCCCTGTCCCAGATGCTTGAAAACTCGCGCATCGCCAAGAAGGCCGCAAAGCCTCTGTGCCAGGACACCGGCACCCCGATATTCTATGCGCGCGTCCCAAGGGAACTCAGCTTCTCTGTGGTTGAGCAGTCCATAATCGAAGGGGTCAGGCTCGCCACGGAAAGCGTACCACTAAGGCCCAATGCGGTCGACGTCCTCACAGAAAAAAATTCCGGCGACAACACGGGCCGCTTTTTCCCGGAGATATATTTCGAGCAGTCGGAGCAGGACACCCTGGTGATAGACCTTTCCCTCAAAGGAGCAGGCAGCGAGAACGCGGGGACATTCTATAAGCTCCCGGATGAAAGGCTCAAGGCAGGCAGAGACCTGGACGGGGTCAGAAAATGCGTCCTGGACGCGGTATATTCCATTCAAGGCAGGGCGTGCCCACCATACACCGTGGGCGTCGGGATAGCGGGCACGAGGCTTGCGGCGGCCAAGCTCTCAAGGGGCGCACTTATGAGAAAACTGGAGGAAGATGCCGTGGACCCCGCCATAAGCGGACTTGAAAAAAGGCTTCTTTCGGAGATAAACTCCCTGGGCATCGGCGCCATGGGCCTTGGGGGAAACTGCACGGCTCTTGGCGTAAAGATAAACCATGCCCACAGGCACACAGGTTCCTATTTCGTTGACATATCGATCTCCTGCTGGGCAAACAGGCGAAGCAGGCTGGTCTGGTAAAAGTCCGGAGGGGCATATCTTTTGAAAAACAGTGCTTTAAAAAAGATCAAGACACCACTGAGCGAAAAAGCGGCCCGTGAGCTGAGAACGGGTCAAAACGTCCTCATAAGCGGGACCATTTTCACCGCTAGGGACAAGGTGCATGGGTATCTCATGAACAAAAGGCCGCGTCCGGAAGAGATGCCTTTCAATTTGGATGGCGCTATAATCTATCACTGCGGCCCCGTTGTGTCCGGAGAAAACGGCCGCTTTACCGTTATAGCCGCCGGCCCCACCACGAGCCAAAGGATGCAGATGTACGAGCCCTTTGTCATCTCTCATTACGGGGTGCGCGGGATCATAGGCAAGGGCGGAATGTCCTCTGATGTGGCGGAGGCCATGAAAGAAGCCGGCTGCGTCTACCTGCATGCGACAGGCGGAGCGGGAGCGCTTCTGGCAGAAAGAATAAAGAAGGTTGAAGGGGTCTGGATGATCGAGGAGTTCGGGCGGGCCGAGGCGATGTGGGCGCTCCGGGTGGAAGATTTCCCGGCGCTGGTCACCATCGATTCCACCGGCGCCAGCATCCATGCTGAAGTGGAAAGGGCCTCGAAGGAAAAACTTACCCGCCTTCTGCAGGGAAGGTGACCGATGTTCCTGTTTCTGACTGGAGCTACCGGGTTTGTGGGCGGCAATCTCCTGTCTGAGCTAAGGCGGCTCGGCGTCAGGGGCAGATGCCTGCTGCGCGACGCCAAAAAGGCCTCCTTGTGCGAGGGTTTCGAAACTGTAACCGGGTCCCTGGACAACATCCCCCCGGGCGCCCTTGATGGGGTGGACACTATAGTCCACCTGGTTGGAATAATGCAGGAGACAGGCGGCCAGACATTCGAATCCGTCCATGTAAAGGGGACCCAAAACCTTGCAAATGAGGCGCTCAAGGCGGGTGCAAAACTAAAAAATTTCTTTTATCAAAGCAGTCTCGGGGCCTCGCTGAAATCGCCGAGCAAATACCAGAAGTCAAAGGCCAGGGCGGAAGAGGTCGTGAAGGATTCCGGCCTGCCCTTTACCATCTTCCGGCCTTCGCTCATCCTCGGGCACGTGGACGGTTTTACAAGACAGATGGCCCAAATGATAAGCTCTTCCCCCGTCATCGCGATACCGGGCAACGGCGAGGCCAGGTTCCAGCCACTGCTGGTATCCGATTGGGTCAAGTGTTTTCTGCAAGCCCTTGAAAACGGGGGGCAGGACAGGATATTTGAGATAGGCGGCCCTGAATATCTTTCCTTCAACGACCTGGTATGGGAATACATGAAAGCCATGAGAGCGGAAGACAAAAAGTTCTTTCATATCCCAATGGGTCTTGCAAAGGCTGGGCTGTCACTGATCTCCGTGGCAAAGGCGGCCGGCGTAAGAAATATTCCTGAAGTAGGAGCAGAACAGCTTCTGCTTTTGAGCACGGACAATATAACCGAAATCGATTCCATAAAAAAACAGTTTGGTTTCGAGCCGCAGAGCGTGAGAGGAAATATCAGGCAGTTCATTCCTGACGAATATTCGAAAGAGTTCCAGAAAACGACCTGACACGGTTCCGGCGGTATCAGGCTCCTTCGTTTTTGAGACACACCCCAATTTTAGCGAAAGTTTTTGACGAGCAGCTGCTTGACGGGAAACTATCTACTTTACAACGAGCACAGGACAGCTTGCGTAATCTACGATTCTCGAGGATATGCTTCCAAGAAGGAACTTCTTGGCCCCGTGCCTTCCATGAGACCCGGTAACGATGAGGTCCACCTTCATCTTCCTTGCGGTCTCAAGGATCTTCTCTGCCGGATCCCCCTGCCTCAGAATGATCTTAACGTCCATTGACTTGCCGGAAAGGGACGCCCTTATCTTCTCGAGCGCGTTTTGCGTCTCCTCGGTCATGAGCTGGGTTATGCGCTGCCTGTCGATATCGGAAAGCTCGGTCAGATACAACTCCGGAATGACTGAAAGGACCGTGATGGAGGATTCGAACTTCCCGGCTATCTCGACGGCCTTCTTAAGGGCCTTGTCGGACGCCTTTGAACCGTCATGCGTAACCAATATCCTCTTCAATCAAGACCCCTCCATAAATATATTAGCTTCTTAATTTTAGCAACATTTTTGCCAAAAACCAAGAAAAAATAAAAAAATCAAATTCTTCTTTTTATGTCCGAGGCGGGACGAAATATTTTTTACAATCCCTTGAACACTTCGAAAGCTGCCCTCGCGGTCTTTGCGATGTCCGCACGGGTATGGGCCATGCTTATGAAACCGGCCTCGAACTGGCTCGGGGCCAGGTTGATGCCGCGTTCAAGCATTCCCTTGAAAAATTTGCCGAATTTCACAGTGTCCGAGCTTTTGGCGCTCTCGTAATCCACAACCTCCATGCCGGTAAAATAGGTGCAGAACATGGTGCCCGCCCGATAAAACTTTACCTCTGTCCGGCTCTTTTGCGCAGCATCTTTTAGGGCGGATTCCAGTTCGAGGGCGCGCTCCTCAAGCTTGTCATAAACGCCTTTTTTGGAAAGTATCTTAAGCGTCTCAATCCCCGCTGTCATCGCAATAGGGTTCCCGGACAGCGTCCCCGCCTGATAGACCGGCCCCTCGGGAGCGATCTTTTCCATTATCTCCCTTTTGCCGCCGTAGGCGCCTACAGGAAGCCCGCCGCCTATGACCTTTCCCAGGCATGTCATGTCCGGCTTTATTCCGAAGCGGGCCTGCGCCCCGCCATACGCCACCCTGAAGCCGGTCATTACCTCGTCAAAAATAAGCACTATGCCATGTTTTTTTGTCAGAGTTTTTAAGGTTTTGAGGAACCCGGGCCTTGAGAGAACGCATCCAATGTTGCCCACAACGGGCTCCACGATGACGCAGGCTATTTCCTTCCAGTCTTTCTCTATGACCGCCTTGAGGGCGGCGGGGTCGTTAAAGGGCAAGGTGATGGTGTTTTTTGCATAGGATTTTGGCACGCCAGGGCTGTCCGGCACGCCAAAGGTTGTAGCCCCGGAGCCTGCCTTTACTAGAAGGCCGTCCGCATGCCCGTGATAGCAGCCTTCGAACTTTATGATCTTGTCCCTGCCGGTGAATCCGCGCGCGGCCCTTATCGCGCTCATGGTAGCCTCGGTGCCGGAGTTCACCATGCGGATCTTTTCCATTGAAGGATAGGCCTTGAGCACCATCTCAGCAAGCTCTATCTCAAGCGGAGTAGGCGCGCCGAAGCTGGTCCCCCTTTCAATGGCCTTTCTCAGGGCGCCCACGACCGCCGGGTGCGCATGCCCGAGGATCATCGGCCCCCATGAAAGCACATAATCTATGTATTCGTTGCCATCCACGTCATATATCCTGGAGCCCTTCGCTCTGGAGATGAAAAGCGGGTTTCCGCCGACGGCCTTGAACGCGCGGACAGGGCTGTTGACGCCGCCAGGCATAAGATTGACAGCCTTTTTAAAAAGAGCCTTCGATTTGCTGAAAGACCTCATGGAATCCCTCTGCCCTCCTGATCAGGTAAAAACAAAAAGTCTTTTTACAATAACATGAATTTTTTAAAAAATAAATTAAAACAGGGGCGGCTTGCTTGCCGGGAAAAAGACTCCTGCTTTTATGATCCACATCAGGGCGCACCGCCCTTAGCGGTGATACATTGTATAATAAAACGAAAGGAGGTAGCGCACAAATGCTACAGAGCAACAGCACACTATATGACAAGGTCAAGGAGATAATAGAGGAGATCAGGCCGCTTCTGAAGGCCGATGGCGGAGATGCGGAGCTCGTGGAGGTCTCCGATGACGGGACGGTAAAACTCAGGCTGCTTGGGGCCTGTGGCCACTGTCCAATGTCCATCATGACGCTCAAGATGGGCATAGAAAAGAAAATAAAGGAAAAAGTGCCCGGCATCAAGGAAGTGGTCGCGGTCTGACAAAAAAAGGCCATGGCCGATCTGAAGACCATACGGGAGATCGCAAACAAATATACCCCGGACCAGATAGAGGGCTGCATAATCATGCAGCTTGAGACGGGCGAAAACGTTTGTTTGAGGGACAGGCATCATGAGGGCATAATCAATGAGCTGGCAAAGGCGGCCTTTGTAAAAACCCTCATGATGGAAAAACAGATCTCCCTTGCCGATGCCTTGAGGGAGCTTGCAAATAAGATGAGGCAGATGCAAAGCCACGCAAAACGCTGACCTCAATTAAAAAACTGAAACAAAGAAGGGCTTAAGGGATTTAATTTTTACCCCTTAAGCCCTTCTTCATTACTTAGACGCATGGCGGGTCTTACGGACTTAATGCACCGCCATGGTTTGACTTCTTAAAATAAACCCGTCACCCTGCTGGTCTTTACGTCCACATCCACCCTCCGGTAGGCCGGATCGGAGCTTGTGCCGGGCATCAGCTTTATTGCCCCGGCCACAGGCACAACGAAACCCGCCCCTCCGTAAGTAAGTATGTCCCTCACAAGAAGCCTCCACCCCTTGGGCACGCCCTTGAGATTGGGGTTGTCGGTAAGGGAAAGGTGCGTCTTCACCATGCAGGTGCCAAGCTTGGAGAGTTTAGGGTCCTGCTCGATGCGCTTGGCCTTGTTCAGGGCCTCTGGGGTATAGTCTACGCCATCCGCGCCGTAGACCTCTTTTGCTATAAGCTCGATGCGATCCCTGAGCGGGGTCTCAAGCTTGTAGAGGAGCTTGAAATCATTGGGCTCGTTGCAGGCGTCCATAACAGCGTCTGCCAGCTCAAGCGCTCCGTCGCCGCCGAACTGCCAGTGCTTAGAGACCGCCACGCGCGCCCCGGCCTGCTCCGCAAGCCTTCTTACCGCCTTTATCTCGTTTGGCGTATCCGTATAGAAGGCGTTTATGCAGACCACGGGGTTTATTCCAGCCTTTTTGACCGTATTTATATGGTGTATAAGGTTTGCGGTGCCCGCCTCAACCCAGCCCACGTTCTCTTTTCCGTATTCGGCCGGGATGGGCTTTCCGGGGACCGGTATGGGCGCGCCGCCATGGCACTTGAGCGCCCTTATTGTTGCCACGATAACGGCGGCGTGAGGTTTCAGGCCGGAGAACCTGCATTTCAGGTTCCAGAACTTCTCAAAACCTATGTCCGCCCCGAAGCCGCTTTCAGTTATGTGATAGTCGGCAAGCTTAAGGCCCACCCTGTCCGCGATGATCGAGGACTGTCCTATGGCGATGTTTGCGAACGGTCCGGCATGTACAAGAACCGGCTGCCCCTCTACCGTCTGCATCAGGTTGGGGTTCAGCGCCTCCACCATCCAGGCGGTCATGGCGCCAGCCACTTCGAGGTCCTCGGTAGTAACCGGGTTACCCTTCTTGTCGTAGGCCACGACTATCTTGCCTATGCGCTCGCGCATGTCCTTAAGGTCCTTGGCGACAGCCAGGATGGCCATAACCTCGGAGGAGACAGCGATGGCGAAGCCGGAGTTCATCATGAAGCCGTCCTGCTTTCCGCCTATGCCTATGATTATGTCCCTCAGGGACTGGGCGCAAAAGTCGATTATCCACTTCATCTCGACGTTTCTGGGGTCGATGTTCAGCCTCTTCAAGTTCCTCTTGGAAAGCTGCTGGTCGTCATAGTTGAACTCATGCTGCATGCGGGAGGTCAGGGCGACCATCGCCAGGTTGTGGGCGTTCATGATGGCATTTATATCGCCCGTGAGGCCAAGGGAGAAGGGCGTAAGCGGTATGCACTGGGAAAGCCCTCCGCCGGCAGCTGAGCCCTTTATGTTCATGGTGGGCCCGCCGGAAGGCTGTCTTATGGCCGCGATGACCTTCTTGCCCCTTCTGCCCATGCCCTGGGTCAGACCCATGGTGGTCGTGGACTTGCCCTCGCCAAGCGGGGTGGGCGTTATGGCGGTCACGTCTATGTACTTGGCATCGGGGGCCTTGGAGAGCCTCTGGGTTATCTTGCCAAAATCGAGCTTGGCAACATAATGGCCATGCGGCAGAAGTTCTTCCTTTTCCAGCCCCAGCTCCTCGGCCAGCTGGTAGACCGTCTTCATGGTCTTTTCCGCCTCCTGGGCGATCTTCCAGTCCGGGTTTTTAGTGGGGTCAAGCGCGGCGGGTCTCTTTGTTTTTACAGCCTTCTTTGTCGCCATCTCTTTCAGTCCCTCCTTGTGAAAAGTATATTTAACTCACTCTGCTTTTTTTATTTTCAAAACGGCCGGATCGAGAAAGGCAATAAAAAAGGGGGCCGCCTCATTCTTTCAACACGGCCTTGAATTTACAGACGTCGAAACAGCTGCCGCATTTTATGCAGAGTTCCTGGTTTATCATATGGGGCGATTTTTTGCGTCCGCTTATGGAGCCTGCCGGGCAAACCCTCATGCACGCGCCGCAGCCCTTGCAAGCCGTCTCCAGGATATGATATGTGATCAGCGCCTTGCACGCCTTGGCAGGGCATTTCCTGTCCAGTATGTGCGCCTCGTATTCATGCCTGAAATACCGAAGGGTGCTCAACACCGGGTTTGGCGCCGTCTGTCCAAGTCCGCACAGGGAAGAGAGCTTAATGTCCCTTGAGAGCTTCTCCAGGAGGTCAAGGTCGCTCTCCCTGCCCTGCCCGTTCGTGATGCGGTCCAGCACCTCGTAGAGCCTTTTCGTACCCACCCGGCACGGGACACACTTCCCGCAGGACTCCATCTGCGTGAAATTAAGAAAGTACTTTGCCACATTGACCATGCAGTCGTCCTCATCCAGGACGATCATGCCCCCGGAGCCCACAATGGCGCCAAGCTGCATGAGGTTCTCATAGTCCACCTTTACATCCAGGTGCTGCTCCGGTATGCAGCCGCCGGAGGGGCCGCCCATCTGCACCGCCTTGAACTTCCGGCCGCCCTCTATGCCGCCCCCTATCGAAAAAACGATGTCCCTCATGCTCATGCCCATGGGGATCTCTATGAGCCCAGTGTTCCTGACCTTCCCGGTCAGAGCGAATACCTTTGTCCCCTTGGACTTTTCCGTCCCAAGAGAGGCAAACCAGTCAGCGCCCCGCCTTATTATGTAGGGGATGTTTGCCAGGGTCTCCACATTGTTTATAACGGTGGGCTTGCCCCACAGGCCGCTTACCACCGGGAACGGAGGCTTCGCCCTTGGCATTCCGCGCTCTCCTTCAATGGAGGCTATGAGGGCGGTCTCCTCACCGCAGACAAAGGCCCCTGCGCCAAGCTTTACCTTTATATTGAAATCAAAACCGGCCCCGAAGATGTCCTTTCCAAGGAAACCTTTCGCCCTTGCCTGCTCTATGGCCGCTTTAAGCCTTTCAACAGCAAGGGGATACTCGGCCCTGATATATACATAGCCTTCGGATGCCCCCACAGCGTAGGCCGCCACTACCATGCCTTCGATAACACAGTGCGGGTTGCCCTCGATGACCGAGCGGTCCATGAACGCGCCCGGGTCGCCTTCATCGGCATTGCATATTATGTACTTGAGCCCGGGGGGCTGCTTCCTTGCCGCCTCCCATTTCACCCCTGTCGGGAAGCCAGCCCCGCCCCTGCCCCTCAGGCCGGACCTCTTTACAACGTCTATGACTTCCTCCGGGGTCATGCCGGTGAGGGCCTTTCTGGCCGCCCCGTACCCTCCCCCCTCGATGTACGCCTCTATATCCTCAGGGTCTATCTCTCCGCAGTCCGACAGCACAACCTTTACCTGCCTGTCATGGAAGGCGCGATAGTCGTCGCTGACCTCCCATTCCGAAACAGGCGCCCCGCCTATGATATGCTCCTCGACTATCCTCTGGACCATGTCCGGCTTGATATACTGGTAGGTGGTCCGCTGGCCGTCGATTATGACATCCACCAAAACGTCCCGGGCGCAAAAACCCCTGCAGCCCACTTTATGCCTTGAGCAGTTTTTCTCTATCCTTGCCTGTATATCGGCCCGGGCCAGAAACTCCCCGAAAGCGCCAAGCACACCCTCGCCGCCTGCGGCGATGCCGCCAGTCCCCATGCATACTTTTATCTCTATGCCGCTGCCGTTACTTCCCATCTGTACCGCCCTTAAGTTTTTTTATCGCCTTCGTTACCCCTTCAGCGCTCATCTTTCCGTGGACTTCCTTGTTGATTATGATGACGGGCGCTATGGAGCAGGCCCCCACACAGTTCACCTTCTCGAGGGTGAACTCCATGTCTTCCGAGGTCTCCTGCCCTTCGGGTATGCCAAGCTCCCTGCCCAGGATGTTTATCAGCCTGTCGGAGCCCTTTACGTGGCAGGCCGTGCCGCAGCACGCGGTTATTATGTTTTTGCCCCTTGGCTTGAAGTGAAACTGCGAATAGAAGGTGGCCACCCCGTAGAAATGGCTTCTGGGTATCTCAAGCCTGTCAGCTATGAAGTTTACCGCCTCCTCGGGCACGTAACCAAAGTGCTCCTGGAGCTCCTGAAGAATGGGTATGACGCCGCCTTTGTCACCACCATGCCGGCTGCATATGCCCTCCAGCTTTTCGGCATCCCCGGCCTTAAGATTTTTTTCAACGGTTTCAGACATCAGGACCTCTCCTTGGACCGCTTTTTACTTTTACTCTTTACCCAGCAAAAAAATTTCTAGAGTTTGTCATTTTAACAACCGGCCGCTTTCATTTTCAATGAGTCAATGAAAACATAAATAAATTCAATAACGTCAGTTTATTATAAAAATAAACCCCTTGATTTTTGAACACCGGGGGCCTCTCCCGGAGTCAAAAAGAAAAAAGGCGGGAGTTCAAAACTAAGGGGTTTTGGGTCCGGAGGACCCGGGTGGGTTATAATTAAAAAATATAATGATCTATCTGGACAATAACGCCAGCACAAGACCGGCCCCAGAGGTTTCAGAGGCGGTCTGCCAGGCGCTGGACGGCTTCTACGGCAACCCCTCAAGCGGCCACAGGTACGGGCTTTTGGCCAGGTCCCGCATCGAATGGGCAAGGCAGCGCGTGGCCGCGCTCATCGGGGCGGAGCCCGCAGAGATCTATTTCACCTCGGGGGCCACTGAATCAAACAATATAGCCATATTCGGGGCGGCGGCCCTGGTCCGGGATTTTTTCCCGGGCGGCGGGCCGGGGCACATAATAAGCCAGCAGACCGAGCACCCCGCTGTCCTTAACCCATTAAAAGCCCTTCAGGCCCGCGGGATTGAAGTGACCCTGCTGCCGGTGGATGGAAACGGCACCGTAAGCCTGGAGGCCCTTGAAAACGAGATAAGGCCGGACACCGTCCTGGTGACCATAATGCATGCAAATAATGAGACCGGAGTGGTCCAGCCCATCCGGGAGGCGGCCGGCATCTGCCGCGCGAGAAATGAAAAAACCCTTTTCCACACCGACGCGGCTCAATCCGTCGGAAAGATACCCGTTGGCATCGGGGCTTTGGGCGCGGATATGCTCTCCATCGCCGCCCATAAATTCCACGGCCCCAAAGGGATAGGCGTGCTTTATATCAAAAAAGGCCTCCCGCTTAAAAACGTCATCATGTTCGGGGCCGGGCATGAAAGGGGGATGAGGCCGGGCACCGAAAACACGCCCTATATCGCCGGACTTGGCAAGGCCTGCGAGCTTGCGGAAAAGGAACTGCCCATGCGGATGAAGCGGCTTCAAGGCCTGAGGGACATGCTTTTCGGGCTTCTCTCCGCTGAGCTCCCAGGGGTGAAGATAAACGGAGGGGGCGCGGAAAAAAGGCTTCCAAACACCCTCAACATCTCGATTCCCGGAGTTGACGGCAACCTGCTGGTAGAGGCCCTGAAAGACTCGGTCGCCATCTCTGCGGGCTCTGCCTGCCATGAGGGCAGAAGGTCGCCCTCCCCGGTCCTAAAGGCCATGGGGGCCGGCGACGATGAGGCGTTTTCTTCGGTCCGTATAACACTGGGGAGGGAAAACACGGAGGAAGAAATCAAAGAGGCGGCAGAGAACCTCCGAAAGGCTGCCCTTCGACTGGCCCAAGCACGGTAAGTACCGGGCTTTTCCCCCTGATGAGCATGTGTGCCACTTCCCGTAATTTCGGAAGGGTGACGGCATCTATCTGCTCTATAACCTCCTGGGGCGTGAAATGCCTGCCAAAATATATCTCCTGCTTTGCGATGTTCTGCATGCGCGTGGAAGTGGACTCGAGGCCCAGGATGAGGTTGCCCTTCAGCTGCTCCTTTGCCCTGTCAAGCTCCGCCTGCTCGATAGAGTCCGGCAGGGCGTGTAAATGTTCGTTGACCAGGCCCACCACTTCTTCGGCTTTCTTTTTGCCTGTCCCCGCGTAAACCCCGAAGATCCCCGTGTCACTATAGGAGGAGGCGAAGGAATAGATAGTGTAGACGAGCCCCCGTTTTTCCCTTATGTCCTGGAAAAGCCTTGAGCTTATGCCTGCCCCGAGTATGGTGTTCAGTATGTAGTACTCATAGCGCCTGGGATGGGACTGCGAAAGCCCCTCTATGCCAAGGCATATGTGGACCTCAGAGAGGTTTTTCCGGTATATCTTTGCCCCGCTGCCAAAGGCAGGCGCAGCCATGTGGGAAGGCTCGGAGCCTCTCCTTAGCGACCCCAGTTTTTCGTTAAGCACGTCAATGAGCTTCTGAGGGTCGAAGCTGCCCGCGCAGGACACTATGGTGTCCCGGGTGCCGTAAAACCGCTTCACGTGGTTTGTGAGGTCGTCCCTGTTTATGCCCTTCAGGGTCTCCCTGGTGCCAAGGACCGGCTGGCCGATCCCCGTTTTCCCCCATATGTCCACATTGAAAAGGTCGTGGACAAGGTCATCCGGGGTGTCCTCGACCATCTTTATCTCTTCCTTTATTACCCCGCGCTCCTTCTCGATGTCTTCTTCAAGCATGGTGGAGTGGCAGAATATGTCCGCGAGGATGTCGAGGCCCTTCTCCATGTGCAGGTCCAGGACCTTGACGTAGAAAGCGGTGTTTTCCTTGGAAGTAAAGGCGTTAAGGTCTCCGCCTATGTTGTCTATCTCAAGGGCAATGTCTCTGGCGCTTCGTTTTGCCGTGCCCTTGAAGAACATGTGCTCGAGGAAATGGGATATGCCGTTTTTTCCGCCAGGCTCATTCCTGGAGCCGACCTTCACCCAGATGCCCGCGGTAAAGGAGCGGACCCCTGTGAGCCGCTCCATCACCACAGTTATCCCGTTTTCGAGAAGCTCTTTCCTGAACAATGGGCCTCTCCTTCCGGCCGCGGGCCTTCAGATTTTAATTACTGATCTCTTTTTGTCTTTTCTTTGACGTCTGGCTCTGACGAATAAAAGGCAAAGGCGCTTTTTTGCTTAGGCGCCGGGCTCGAGGAGTTCCTTCCTGGAGAGCCTGACTCGGCCCTGCTTGTCTATCTCTATAACCTTTACATCCACCTCGTCGCCCTCTTGGAGCACGTCCGTGACCTTTGCTATCCTCTTGTGAGATATCTGGGAGATGTGCAAAAGCCCGTCTACGCCAGGCAGTATCTCCACGAAGGCGCCGAAGTCCGCTATGCGCACGACCTTGCCCTTGTAGACCTTGCCAAGCTCGGCCTCGGCCACTATTCCCTCTATTATGGCCTTTGCCTTCATTGCCGAAGCCTCGTCGTTAGAGGCGATGTTGACAAGCCCGGTATCGTCTATGTCTATCTTGACGCCGGTCTCCTCCACGATGCCGCGGATCACCTTGCCGCCGGTGCCTATCACTTCCCGGATCTTTTCGGGCTTTATGTGCATCACATATATGCGCGGCGCGTATGGCGCAAGGTTGGTGCGCGGCGCATCGAGCGTCTCTTTCATCTTGCCAAGTATGTGGAGCCTGCCCAGCCTGGCCCTTTCAAGCGCCTGCTCCAGAATGGCCCTGTTGATGCCTGCCTTCTTGACGTCCATCTGGAAAGCGGTGACGCCCTTGTCGGTGCCGGTAACCTTGAAATCCATGTCGCCCAGATGGTCCTCAAGACCCAGGATATCGCTCAGTATCACCACCTTGTCATCCTCAAGCACCAGGCCCATGGCTATGCCAGCAACTGGCGCCTTGATCGGCACGCCGGCGTCCATAAGTGCCAGCACGGAGGCGCAGACAGTGGCCATGGAGGAAGACCCGTTTGATTCCAGTATGTCTGAGACCACCCTTATCGTGTAGGGGAACTCCTCTTTGGCCGGGATCATCGGCTTTACCGCCCTTTCGGCAAGGGCGCCATGGCCGATCTCCCTTCTGCCCGGTCCGCGCAGGAACTTTACCTCTCCAACGCTGAAAGGAGGGAAGTTGTAGTGGAGCATGAACCGTTTATAGCTCTCCCCTTCCAGGGCGTCTATCTTTTGCTCGTCCTCGCCAGTCCCAAGGGTCGCAACGCAAAGGGCCTGAGTCTCCCCGCGTACAAACAGGGCTGAGCCGTGGGCCCTGGGCAAAAACCCTACCTTTCCGTATATGGGCCTTATCTCATCGGGCTTTCTGCCGTCGGCCCTTATGCCGGTATTGGCTATCATGCCCCTGACTATCTTTTTCTCCATGTCCAGAAAGGCCTTGGCAATGTCCTTGCTCCTGTCGGCCTCCCCGGCGCCGGCCGCGGGCTGATTGAGCTTTTCCACCGCCTCGGCGCGCACGGCATCAAGCGCGGTCTGCCTCTTGAGCTTGTCCGGGATGAGGATGCACTCCCTTACCTTCTGCTCGCACATCTCCCACACGGCCTTCTTCAGGTCTTCGTCTATGACCTGCGGCGTGACCTCGCGCTTTGGCTTACCCGCCTTCTCGCGCATCTCCTTCTGAAAACGGCAGAGCTTCTTTATCTCCGCATGGGCCGTTTCAATGGCCTCCAGAAGCAGCGATTCGGAAACCTGGGAGGCGCCGCCTTCAACCATTACGATGAAGTCCTCCGTGCCCGCCACGGTAAGGTTGAGCTCAAGGGCGTCAACCTCCGCCAGCGAAGGGTTCACCACTATCCTGCCATCCAGATATCCCACCTTCACGGCGCCAACCGGCCCTCCGAAAGGTATATCTGAGAGCATGAGGGCGCAGGACATCCCGATGATGCCAAGCACATCAGAGACGTTTTCCTCTCCGAAGGAAAGCAGGGTCGCTATACCCTGGGTCTCGGAGAAAAACCCTTCGGGAAACAGCGGCCTTATCGGCCTGTCAATAAGCCTTGAGGTCAAGACCTCTTTTTCGGACGGCCTGCCTTCTCTCTTGAAAAACCCGCCTGGTATCTTGCCCGCTGAATACGCCTTCTCCTGGTAATCTATGGTGAGAGGGAAAAAATCCAGCCCTTCCTTCGCTTTCTTTTCCGCCACGACAGTGGCCAGGACCACCGTGTCCCCAAGCCTTACAAGGGCCGCGCCGTCGGACTGTTTCGCGAACTCCCCTGTTTCGACAATAAGTTTACTGTTACCGATACCGGTTTCAAATATGTTCATTTTTTATCTCTTTATTTCCGGATGCCCAGGCCTTCGATGACCTTGTCATAGCCCGGCCTGTTGTGGGATTTCAGATAATCCAGGAGCTTCCTGCGCTTGCCGACAAGCTTAAGAAGACCCCTTCTGGAGTGATGGTCCTTTGTGTGGGTTTTGAAATGCTCGGTAAGATAGCTTATCCTTTCGCTTAAAAGGGCTATCTGAACTTCAGCCGAGCCCGTGTCCTTCTCATGGGTTTTGTAGCTGTCAATAATGTTTTTTTTCTGATCCTTGCTGAATGCCATTTTCCACTCCTTGCCCTTCTTTCAGGGCTCCTTTTCTATATTATATTTATCTTCAATTAGGAAGCATAACACAACTTGCACCTCCCTGTAAAGAAACTGTTTCGATGTCCTTCTGGCCTGCTTCGGATGTTTTTCCACGCATCCATGCAGGCGGCCCGCGCCAGGTGCAAAAATATTTTATAAATTGACAACTTCCGGTTTTGAGATTAAAATAAGTTGCATACAGATTTCCGCATGCGCAGGCTTTTTCCCGCAAGCGTCGCATGCATGCAGGTTTTTACCGCCGCAAAAAATGATCTGCATAAACACGGCCGGATGCGCCCATAGCTCAGCTGGATAGAGCGTCGGACTACGAATCCGCAGGTCGGGGGTTCGAATCCCTCTGGGCGCGCTTTATTTATCAAGGGCTTACCTTTCATTGTCTTGTTAATTCGCCGCCGCGCTATGCAGTAAATATGCAGTCCGTTTTTCTTCCCCGGTGATATTCAGCATATTCACGGCATTCTGTAAATGGTTTGGCGCGAGGTGGCTATACCTTAAAGTCATGGTAAGGCTTTTGTGTCCAAGGAGCTTTGAAACCGTGGTAATGTCTACCCCGGCCATGACAAGATGAGACGCGAAGGTATGCCGGAGATCGTGAAAATGGAAGTCCGCTATCCCGGCCCTCCGGCAAGCCGTCTGAAAGCTTCTCTTTACGTCCTGGTAAGGCTTTCCGGTGTTCGGGTCATGGAAGACATAGGAAACGTCCAGCCGCCTTGTAAGGCCCTGTAGCGCAGCCTTGAGAACATCATTAATGGGAATGTCCCGGCGCTCTCCGTTTTTCGTCCTGTCCAGCCTGATAAAGCCGTGCTTCATATCCACGTTGTCCCACTTGAGAGACAATATCTCCCCTCTCCGGCATCCGGTATTCAGGGCAAAGGTAACAATTGCCTTTAAATGGCCTTGGCAGTTTTCAAGAAGCGCCCGGCATTCCTCTTTCGATAAATACCGTAAGCGCCTGTTATTTTCTTCCAATAGCCTTACTTGGCGGACGCGCTTTAATGTTTCCTCTCCGCACATTTCCCATTGATACCCCTTGTGGATACAATGCTTGATCGTGGCAATAAGGCGGTTTACCGTGGCGGGCTTGTTTCCCTTGTTTATCCGGTCGCTCTGGAATTGCTCAAGGAGCTTGGTATTGATTTGTCTTAATTGCAGAATGCCGAAAGCCTCCGTTAATTGAAGAATGCAGCTTCTTTTTGCCCTGAATCCCCGCTGCCGTTCACACCATTTCATATACTCTCCGGCAAGCTGTGAAAAGGTAAAATTTGGGATTTTCTTGATAGGTTCGGGGTCCTTGCCGTCCCGGATGGCCTTCCGCTGATTCTCAAGCTTTGCCTGTGCTTCTTTGAAATTGGCCGTCCTTGTGGATTCCCGGACAATCTTGCCGTCCGGCCCGGCGTAGCGTATCCAGTAAAAATCTGAACCGGGCTGTTTATAGATGCCCTTGTGCTTTGCCATGATTCCCTTTCACTCTCCTTTCTTTCCCGTTTTCTTTTCCCTGTGCTGCCCTTCCAGGCAGTCAAGTAAGGCCCTCATAGTTCCGCTCGGTGATCTCACCCCCTTTTCAAGATTGCACACGTATTGCTCAGTTACCCTTAGCAATGCGGCCAAATCCTTTTGATAGATGTTTAGCTGCCGCCTGAATCCTTTGATTTCTTCCGGTGTCCATTGTTTCATGTGTTCTATCTTACAGTTAAACATTGTTTAAGTCAAAAGGTTTCTACCAAAGTGCATAGTTTAGAGCATAGTAGCCCTTATCTATTTGATTTTTAAGGAATTATTACCACGGGCATTTGATAAATAATCCGCAGGCCGGTCATGGCCTATTTTGCTGGTAAAAGGGGTTATTTCCGGGACTGTATGCCGCTGCATCCATTTATCAATGTCCCGCTGCCTGAAACGTACCCCGCCGGATTGCCCGGCCTGTATCTTGAAATGGGGTATTTGCTTATTCATAACGAGTTTATTTATCGTGCTCTCCGAAATGTGGAGATATGCGGCAAGGCCCTTCTTGTCCAAGACGGCATCTTCCCCGGCGCTTTTGCCGTTACCGGGCATCATGGGCTTGATGATTTCAGCAACCCTTTGGGCTATGGCCTCGATGTCCTGGGGTTCAAGCTCAGTCTTCACAGGGCCGCCGTTTTCGTCTGGTTAAAGTAGCTTGCAAGGTATCAATTTTCGGTTGAAGCCCCCGGCTTTGGGCCGCCATTTTCATTAGCCGTTTTTGTTGAAGTTTATTGAATCCTTTTTGTCCTGGCCTAATCCTCGTGGCCTTTTGCCAATTATCTATGGATTTCCATAGCGGTTCAAAACTGTCTCTGTGTCGCTGTCTTTCCTCATAGGTGAGATCATGGCAGAAACGGCAGCGATAACCCTTTGATGAATATACGGGCTTATAAAGCACTCTTACGCGCCGCCCGCAAGGACATAACACCCAATAACGGGAACCGCCGTAAAAAGGGACTGTCGAAGTTACCCTGAATGATTCGCCTGTTTGCTTATGCTCTAAGCGGCATCTATCAAGGTTAGCCGGGGAGAGTTCATTTAAAAGCCCCTCTTTTCTGAGGGCGGCCATATCAATCCTGTAACAGTCTTCCGCCCGCGCTTTGCGATATAAAACCGCCCGGCCAGTAAGGACAGTGCTCATTTAAAACCGTCCCGGAATGTTAACTTTTGTTAGGGCTTGAACCTTATTATTTCCTGTCATGGATTTCCGAAATCACTAAGGATTTTTGCCGGTACAGACTGGCTAGATATAGAAGAATCTCCCACTTTGGGAGTCCAAAAACAGGCGATAAAGAGCTTAAACACTCCCGTTTTGAGATTGTTTCTTTGAGGGCAGAGAAATAACGCTCTCATTTCGGGATTGTTTGCACTCCCATTTTGGTGCTTGCCTTTGAACCTATTTCCCATGTACTGCCTCCGCATGTCCGGGCCATTTTTTTTCAAACTCAGACGTTCCGTATTTTTCCCATCTTTTTGAAAGCCGGTACATGGAACAGGCTTTGCCGTCACAACGCATTCCGCCCTTTGAAACGCAATCTATAAACCCAAGTCCGATCAGCTCTCTAATTGCCCGGTTAAAAGAAGAATGCCCTAGCCCGCTCTTTTCCGCTTCAGGATAAGTGAATGCAAATTGCGTTTGATAGCGGTCTATCGCATTATGTGTTTTGACTTTTCTGAAAGAGAGAATAAGGGTTTTTAAAGCGGCCCCGTTTAATTCCCTAAATGCCATGCTGTCCATAAGCTCATAGGTGATAGGTATCCAAAAACCTTGTATTCTATTTCGCTCTTTCCGTTTCTTTGCCATACCCTATCCCTGCCTGGATTAGTTCAACTAAGCCTCAAACTTTGCCTGTGATTCTTTGCGCTCTCGCCATTTCTTGAGTGCTTCCGGGTTCCCCTTTCCGCGCTTGCCCCTCAGGTTCGGATTATGCCCCATGCGATAAAGGTAGAGCGGGCAGGTATGCGGTTCCGGGCCTTTTATTTTTCCGGCACAGGCTTTCACTCCGTTTGGCGTTTGCTCAGGAACACAGGTAAGGCAATGGGCCTTAATCCGTTTCAAGTGAGAAAGCCCGGCCCGATTAAGAAAGCAAGCGTTGCTTGCACATCCCCGGAATGCCCCTGTATTCATACATGACCGGCATTCCTGTAAAATGGCTTTTGACGGAGAAAGGGTCTCTTTCATTTTTGCCCCCGGCGCATGAGCATTTCAGCCCTGAGGCGCTTTATCCTCTCCGCATACTCAAGGGCAGGCAGCGCAGCCCCGCTGTTAAAATCGTCCAGGGCTTTATACAGGGCTTCGTTTCGTGGAAAGGTGAAAAGTGTTTTGCCGTTTTCCACACGAAAACCCGGAGAAAAATTCAGAAGAATAGAAATTGCGGCGCTCAGATAAACGTCCGCGAATGCAAGCTCTTTCATACCATGTGCCCCTTTCAATAACTCCAACTTTTAAAAGGCTCTAGCGCCCTCACTGATAAATAGCCTGGGGGGCAACTGCCTTGAGGAATTAAAACATAGGGCAGCTTGGCCTTGATGAGGTAGAGGGCCAACTTTTTTAGAGTGACTGAATTATTCTTCTGATTGTGCGAGGCTTAAGCTGAGAGTTTTTTGAAAGCCGATTTGCAATAGCGGAATTGCTCAAGGCAGGATTCTTACCTTTTAATTCTTTGGCCTTTGCCCTTATTTCCCTATTGCGTTTTTCAAGTATGGGTTTCATTTCACGATGGTGATCTTTGGCCCATTTTCCTTGTTGCTTAATCCTTTTCATGCCGCACTCGCCATACCGTAAAGCTGTTATTTCTGGTGTTTCGGTGTAGTCAATTCCAGGTTTCAAGCGTTTAAGTATTTCTGTTTTTATAGAGAAGCCACCAAGGGCTTGAAGACGTTTCGTTAAAGCCCTCTGT
>JAKAJM010000039.1 GCA_021813765.1 Nitrospirota bacterium | reverse complement strand
GCGATTTCCTGGCCAAAAAGCTCGCGGAAAACCACTGGAACGTCTCAAAGACCGCAGAAATGCTGGGAGTTGAACGCTCCAACCTGCACAGGAAAATAAAGTCCTACGGCATAGAAATCCCGCGAGGAGCCGGGGAATGAGAGATATATCCTTTTTTGCTTATCCGGTTTAGGCGCGTCAGTGCCGCAAGCGAGGTGTGCCCGGGAATCTTCCCTTGCAAAAGCACGATTCCACCCGTTTTTATCCTCAACCGGAATAAATCCGCCCGGAATCGCAAATCTCACAATTGTAATTAGTGTGGTGTCCCGAATGGCGCTGGTTTAAGGGTTTCTTCCATGAAAAACTCATTTAAAAAGGTTCTGGTCATTATGCCGCATAGCCGTCATGCCGGCGAAAGCCGCTCCCTGACCAGTGACTTTTACCTGCAAACAAAGCCAAGTCGCCGGATTCCGGGTCAAGCCCGGAATGACGGAAAAAACATCTGAAATCTTTGAATAATAACAAAGCTTTTCATAATGCCGAGATTGCTTAAACTAGTGAGTCCAACGCTTCTTTACAATTGTTAGAGTATTTTGGCCGTCATTCCCGAGGCCCGTATTTATTCGTAACACGGCTAAAATCGGGCGGGAATGACGAAAGAGAGGAATGACAAAAAGGAAATGGCAAAGAACTGAATTCCAGAAACTAATTAGCCGGATAAGGCGCTTTTTCTTTTTTATTGGCTGATATATTCCAATATGCTAATATTTGCATGTGATTCCCATGGAAGAAGATATGCGGAGCTGAGGGACAAGGCAGAGCTTTTGGATGTGGCTGGACACAAAAAAGCGAAAACAAAGGAAGGGAGGTGTAAAAGATTGAATTCATAGGGAAAAAAGAAAGAAAAAGCTTCAAGCTCACCGAGATGTCCAGGCTGACCCCAACATCCTTGTAGGCTCTTCGAACGCTGATGATGCCGGAGTGTACAGGGTAAGCGATGAAGAGGCCGTGGTGCTCACGGTGGATTTCTTTACCCCGATAGTTGACGACCCCTATATGTTCGCCGCCGCAAATTCGCTCTCGGATGTTTACGCGATGGGCGGAAGGCCTGTGGTGAGCCTTAATGTGGCCATGTTCCCTGGAGATCCGGATTTCTTCCCCGTTTTGAAGCAGATAATGCAGGGCGGGATAGACAAGATGGCCGAGGCTGGGGTGCCCATCATAGGCGGGCACACCAGCAAGGACAAGGAGCCCAAATTCGGCTACACGGTCATGGGCCGAACTGGATGTTTACGGATTCTATGACCACTTTTTTCGCCGCTCCGCCAAAAGGATAAAGGCAAGTTCGCATCACATCTCCACCGTCCGGACTATCACCCTGGTGGCATGACAACTCGAAGGCCAGGCAGGGCATAGACCGGTTTATGGCATCGATGCCGGTGCTAAACAGAAGGGCCGGCGAGATTATGGTTCAGGTTGGCATGAGCACCGCTACCGACATCACCGGCTTTGGACTGCTTGGCCATTTGAACGGAGTGCTTGCTGCCGGCCGCGTGAGGGCCGCCATATAGGCCGTGTATTTTTTCAGGTAGGCCAAAAAGCTTGCCGCCCGCAAAACGCTGCCCCAGGCGGCACGGTGGCCGCATCCAAAATCACGAACCCTTCATGAAATGGGGGTGAGCGGAGTGAGCGAGGAGCTCAAGACACCTCTAGACGATGCCTGCCTTTAAGCGGACTTTTGATATTTGTGCCCGAAGAACAGAGGCTTACGGAGCTTCTTGATAAGGAAAATATATTGTTACGCTCATGGAAGACCCCAGGGGGAGTTTTTGGCCTCCGGCGGCAGGATAAGCGTGGAGGGATGAGCCCGGAATCCCTTTTTGAATTGCAATTCCCTGTTAGCTTGCTACCGGGTAACTTGTTTTGACACCCCCTCAATCCCCACTTTTGCTCCCCTCCCAACGGGAGAGCGTTTTTTTTGGGCTGAGGGAATCTGGCCTTGGTTTTTGACTTCGATACCGCGCTTGCTTCGGGTTAATCCTGATTGTTCCACGTGGAACATAAAAATGCCTTAGCAGCCTGTATGTCGTGAGATGTAGTCTTCTATCATCTTTTTGTCCTGCTCCGGAAGATCCTGGAACTTAATGCCGTAATGGTATATCTTCTCCTGCCTGGCAACGCGCACCACAACGCCCCTTGCCGTTACCCTTTCGGTGTCGGGCAGGAAAAATGAGCTTGATATCTCATCCCCCCGCGCCAGGGTCTTGTCGGTCTCAAGGAGAAGGCCCGAGGCGCTTACGTTGCAGGTTGTGCCAAAGAACGGCTCCCGGCCGAAAGAGCCGATGACCCTGGCCTTTATCAAAACCCTCAGATCCCTCCTTTCCTGCACGTCTATAAGCCTTGCTGCCTTATGCAGGAGCTTCCTTGAGTCTATCGGGCGCGTTATGTAATCGTTGGCCCCGCAGCCGGCGCACCTTTCAAGGTCCGCCCTCCTGAGGCTGGTTATCATTATTATGGAGACCCGCTTCATACCCGGGTCTCTCCGTATCTCCATGGCAAGCTCATCGCCCGGCATGTCCGGTATGTTCAGGTCTGTGAGGATAAGGTCCATTTTGTTTGCGCGGTGTATTTCGAGGGCTTCAGGGCCTGATTTTGCGGTAAATATCCTGAAATCTTCCCTGTCCAGCAAGGTCTTTTCCTCCCTGATGAAGGGGTCAAGGCCATCACAGATGAGGATCTTTTTCATACCGGCACATTGTAGCAAAAAGGGCGGGTAAAGTGGTGAACTTTATCGCCATATATCTTCATAAGCCTCCTACGTGCTAAAATAATGCACCTGACACCGGGGAGGGAAAAGAAAAATTCAGTTTTTGCCGGCTTCCTGCGAGAAAGAAAACGGAAAAATAAAAAGCGAAGATATATATGGACAAGATCATCGCCATAGTTAACCAGAAGGGCGGCGTGGGAAAGACCACGACAGCCGTGAACCTGGCCGCTTCCCTTGCGCTTGCCGGGGCGGACATCCTTCTTGTGGATGCGGACCCCCAGGGAAACTCCACCAGCGGTCTTGGCATCCAGAAAGAGCCCCCGGGCCTCTACGACATTTTCTCCGGCAGGTTTGGGATGGATGGGGTCATAAAGCCAACCTCTCACGACAGGCTCTGGGTTGTGTCCTCCACGATAGACCTCCTTGGGGCGGAGATAGAGCTTGCTGGCCGGGAGGGGGCGCAGCGCATCCTCTCCGATGCGCTCTCCACGGTGAAGGACCGGTTCAGGTACATATTGATCGACTGCCCGCCGTCCCTGGGGCTCCTCACCCTTAACGCCCTGGTTGCCGCGCGGTCGGTGCTTGTGCCGGTGCAGTGCGAATATTATTCGCTTGAGGGGCTGGGAATGCTTTCCCAGACGCTTTCGCTGGTCCGGGGGTCTTATAACCCGTCGCTGGAGCTTGGCGGGGTGCTTTTGACCATGTATGACCCCAGAAACACGCTTACCAGGCAGGTCGAGGCCGAGCTGAGGGAGCATTTCAGGGGGAAGGTCTATTCCACCGTCATTCCCCGGAACATCGCCCTGGCGGAGGCACCAAGCCACGGCAAGCCCGCCATCATGTACGACGCCCGCTCCAAGGGGGCGCAGAGCTATCTTGCACTTGCAAAGGAGTTTTTTCTGAGAGATGAAAACTGCACTCGGACGGGGAATTGAGGCGCTCCTGCCCAAGTCGGGCATGGAGGCGATCGAGATAGAGATAGAGAAGGTGTCCGCATGGGCGGACCAGCCAAGGAAAAGCTTTTCAGAAGAAGGGCTCAGGGAGCTTGCCGCCTCTATAAGGGAAAAAGGGGTGCTCCAGCCGTTGATAGTGTGCCCAAGCGGTGACGGGGGCTTCAGGCTCATCGCGGGGGAGCGCAGGCTCAGGGCCGCGAGACTGGCCGGGCTTAAGCGCGTGCCCGCGGTGCTTAAAAAGGCCTCTCAGGAAGACTCCCTGGAGATGGCCCTCATAGAAAACCTCCAGCGGGAGGATTTGAATCCGGTGGAGACCGCCCATGCGCTCGAAAAACTCCAGAGGGAGTTTTCCCTGACGCACGAGGCGCTCTCCGGCAAGCTCGGAATGGAGCGCACCACCATAACCAACCACCTGCGGCTCCTTAAGCTGCCTGAAGAGGTCCGGGAGCTTGTGGCCCGGGGCAGGCTGTCGATGGGCCATGCCAAGGTTATTCTTGGTATTGATTCTCAATCTCAACAGTCTCTTGTGGCCTCCCGGACGGTTGATGAGGGGCTTTCGGTGCGGGAGCTCGAAAGGCTGCTTAAGGCCGGTGGCAAGGCCCTCGCAAACGGGCGCAAAAAACAGAAACCACAGCCCGCAGACCCAAACGTGCTGGACCTGGAAGACAGGCTCTCAAAGTCCCTGGGCACAAAAGTCCGGGTGAGGCACAGGGGCAAAAAGGGCGGCACGCTCGAGATAGAGTATTACAGCCTGGAGCAGCTGGACGGGCTTCTGGAGAAGATGCTTTAGGCCCAGTGAAGTGCGCCGAAAATAGCCGTATCTTTGGGACAATAACCAAAAAACACTCTTGAGCCAAATGTGAAGAAGCATTGGCGCACTACACCGCTCTTCATGTCTGGAACCCTGATCCATCGCCCGCCGCGCCGTGCCTGTCCCTTTCAAGCTCCGCTATAACCTGCGCACCCAGAAGCAGTATCAGCGAGGCCGCCTCTATGCCAAGCAGGGCGACCACCGCAGTGGCAAACGAGCCGTATATCAGGTTGACCATCGAAAGCGTGGAATAATACCAGACCAGCAAGCGCCGGGTGCCCTCCCACAGAATGGTTGCCGTTATCCCCCCGATTATCGCATGCCGGAGCGTCATCCTGCCCACGGGCATCACCAGGTACACGGAGGTGAGCATGAATATCTCGCCTATAACGCCCAGTGCGTAAAGGGCTATCGCATACGCGCTACCCGCCCGCAGGCTCCAGCCAAGCACCACAAGGTGTATTTTCTGGAGGGCCTGCATAGCCCCCGCGATAAAAGAGACTATGGAAACCCCAAGCCCCAGGAAAAAGATGTAAACGTACGGTATTATCGCAGAGACCATGAAGTGGCGCCGCTTTGTGCGCACGCGGTGGAAAAAGACTACCGACATGGCGTTTTCAAGCACCGTGAAGGCTACGGAGCTGAAAAAGACCATTATGACCAGCCCCACCAGGCTAACGACCCTGCCGTGCTCCACGAATGTGCGCACCTCGCCGGTCAGAGTGGCGGCGTAACCAGGTATCAGCATATCTGTCAGCACAGTAAGCGTGCGGTACAACTGCTCTTCCCCCACAATGCGGGAAAGCCCGATAAGGGCCAGGATGGACATGGGCACGATGGAAAGGAGCGTATAATAGGCAAGCGCCCCGCTAAGCAGAAGCCCCTGGTTGCGCTTGAACCCCGAGGCTACGCGGAAAATGAAACTAAAAAACCCCTTTGCCCCCGCCCTGATGTCCCCGCCCAATGTGCTCCCTCCACGTGGCCGGGGGGGTGCGGGTGGCCTTCGCTTTGTCTCTTTCTTTCTTTCGGGCATAATGTCAGGGGGCAAGAATTTTTTCTTTTTTCCCAGGGAAAAGCATGCCTTTAAAAAAATTGATATCACTTATTTCAGATAATGTCCACTTCGTCAAAAGGTGGTAAAATGAGCCATAAGGAAAAAAGGGAAAGCCGGAAGCAAAGGGAAGAGCAAGGCGGGAAAGGAAACAGGAGGAAAAAGTAAAATGCCGGAGCTGGACATAGACGGAAGAAAGGTGAGCCTCGACGAGGATGGTTTTCTGGTGAACTACGGGGACTGGGACGCTGAGGTCGCCCGCGCCATTGCAAAAAAAGAGGGCATAAACCTTGCCCCGGGCATGCTTGAGGCCCTTCAGTTCATGCGGGACTATTACAGCCGGTACAAGTTCTTTCCGATTATCCGTGCGGTGTGCAAAAATGTGCACCAGCCGCGAAACTGCATAACAGAGAATTTCGTCGACCCCGTAACCGCCTGGAAGCTTGCCGGACTGCCGAACCTGGGGGAGGAAATGGACATTTTCAAGTACGGTCCTCCCAGTTAATACTGCTTCGTATTTCCCGCCCCGCCCCGCATTTTTAGACACTTGACAGGCATTAACCCGATTTGTTTTACTTTTCAGACGGGCTTTTTTACATTTTCATGGCCGTTTTTTAGAAAAATGATTTCGCGCTCCGGAAAAAAAATCGGCCTTAACATAAGGCTTATTTCTATATTCGTTTCCCTGTGGACGGTTTACGCCGTATCTCCGGTATTGTGGGCGGCCTCCGAGGTTTCCAGCCCAGGCTGCATGACTGTCCACGGCTCATCTTTCCGCCGGAAAAATTTCACCAACAAAACAACCAACGGCATCATCGTGCTTTACAACAGGCAGCGGGCCAGCAAAAAAGAGGAGCCGCTGGCCTCGCCGCTGATCGAGGGCGGCCCTGCGACAGGAAAAAGCATGGCTTTCCAGCGGAGGTCCTTTCAGCTCAAGAAGGTAAGCCTCTGCCGGGAAGTGAACACGCGTCGTGAGCTGATGTCTATCCACTTGACCCATTCCCCGCCTCCGGCCTGACCTGGTCCAAGGGGAGGTATTTGCGGAGGATAGGGTTTTAATCAAGAAAATGCAAAAAAAAGGAGAAGAAATGAAAAAGGCGATAGTAGTATTGGCGGCACTGGGATTCATAGCCGCGGGATGCTCGCATGCCGTGAAGCAAAGCCCCGAGCAGGTATCACAGGCGGCAGCTCCGAAGACGGCGGTGAAAAAGGCCCCCGAGCAGAAGAAGCTTAACGAAGCGGGACAGCAGAACGTGTCGGCGCAGGAGAACCAGGGCGCGAAGGCCGCCCTTGTCAAGGAAGAGCATAAGATCGGCGACATCCATTTCGCTTTCGACAAGTACGCCCTTGACAAAAACGCAAAGGCCAAGCTCCATGAGCTTTCTGACCTGCTTTTGAAAAACGGAAACGTAAAGGTGCTGATAGAGGGCCGCTGTGACGAGCGCGGAACAGAGGAATACAACCTGGCACTGGGTGACAAGAGGGCAAATGCGGCCAAGAGTTACCTCATGGCCCTTGGCGTGCCGGCCAGCCGCCTTTCCACTGTCAGCTACGGCAAGGACAAGCCCCTGTGCACCGAGCACACCGAGAAGTGCTGGGCAAAGAACAGGAGCGACCACTTTTCCTATTAAGGCGTAAAAAGAATAAAAGGCCTCAGGCTGAAGGCCCGCCCAAAAAATTTTTTTGTGCGGGCCTTCCTTTTCCGGTCCTTCCGGGAATCCTGTGAGCGGACACGTCATTTTATTTTTAACCACTCAAGAGTTGTTCATTTGAGTCGTCATTCCGGCCGGATTTATTCTGCTTGCAAATAAAAACGGGCGGAATCTTTCCTGCCGTGAAAGGCGAAGAAGGATTCCCGCCGCTGCGGGAAATACCGGCAAAAAATTTCTTAGCCAAATGCATGGAAGTGTCAGAGACAGGACACTGGACTACCGTATATACCCGCCGGGTCTGCGTGCTTGCGTTGCTTAATGCGGCGCGCCCGTCACACATTGAGTGGGATGTAAGTTAAATCATGCCCAAATGGCAAAGGAGATTCCAAACGGGGCCCGGGCGGTGATATTATAATGGCCATGGAAAGAACATTTTTCTGTATTTGAAAAGAGACAAAAAAACAAAAAAACGAAAACAAAAATAAAAAATTAAAAATTCCGGGGAGAGACCTTTATGCAACTTAAGATCGGTGTGATGGGTTCGGCTTCCGGGGGCATCCCCGGCAAGTATCTGAAGACGGCATACAAGCTTGGCCGCTCTATTGCCCAGAACGGCTGCATAACCATTACCGGAGCCTGCCCCGGGCTGCCTCTCCATGCGGCCATGGGGGCAAAGGATGCGGGCGGGATGGTGGTGGGCATATCCCCGGCCCTAAGCGAATGGGAGCATGTCAACCGGTATCACTCCCCCGTGGAGCATCACGACCTTCTCATATATACCGGCAGCGGGCTCATGGGCCGCGAGGTGGTGAACATAAGGACCTCGGACATCGTGGTCATAATCGGCGGCAGGTCCGGCACCCTTGGTGAGTTCTCGATAGCCTATGACGAAGGCAAGCTGATCGGTGTGGTGCTGGGCACGGGAGGCATAACCTCGGAGATAAAGTATATCCTGAGGGTCATAAAAAAGAAGACCGGCTCGAAGGTGTTTCACGATGAGGACCCGGAAACGCTCGTGCGGAGCCTCCTTTCATATTACACCAGCAAGCATTTTATGCGCCCGAGCGTCCATACGCATTTCGTTGTTCAAAATAACAGTCATGAGCTGGAACAGCCACAGGCCCCGGAAAGAGGGGAGCACGTCTGAAGACCTTTTTCCCCCTCAGGTGAAACGTCTGCCGCCGGCAGCATGCCTGAGGACCACATAAGTCGCCCCGAGGCCGCCGTCGCAGTCCCTTGCGGAGGCGTATGCCAGGACATGCTTCCTGAAGGGCCCTTGCAGCCATCTGCCAAGCGCCTCCTTTAGTACCGGCCCGCCAGGGGAGCGCAGCCCCCTGCCGTGTATCACCTTTACGCAAGGCGCCTTTTTCCTGATGGCCTCCCGAAAAAAAAGGCGCAGGGCATCAAGCGCCTCCTGACTGCCAAGCCCGTGCAGGTCGATATATTCCCTGACTGCAAACTCCCCTCTGTGCAGCCGTCTGGCGATATCGGGGCTTGCCCCGGGGGCTGTCCACTCAATGTATTCGCCTGTCTGCTCAAGGACTATCTTCCTTTTGCCCGATATCAGTTCCTTAAGGAAGGCGGTCGAGTCCCTCTGTCCCTGCGGCCCTTGTGGCGGCTCCCGTCTGGCCGCTTTCTGCCAGCCGGCCTCCTCGAAGGCCGCGCTGAATTCCTTTATCTCCCTAACGCCATCCATTGCCTCCAGGAACACCTCACGGTCGGTTTTTTTATGTCCGGCATCGTGCGCGGCGGCCTTTTTCTGCGGAGCCTCTTTTTTTTCCTTAAGGGTTATCTTCAAGTCCTTCAGGGATTCAAACGGAGTGAAGTACAATGAGGGAGTTTTCATTTCCAAAAAAAATCAAAATAAAAGTCTTTCGCGTTCAAATAGGGGAAAAGTCCTTTTTCCCTTATGACTCCCTTTATTATAGAAGAAGGCAGGGCCAAAAAAAAGCGAGGGACCCGCGACAGGGCTTTTTTTGTCTTATGGTACCATTAATAAATTTGACTTGATTCGGTTTCCACGGGACGTGTATCGTAGTATATGATTGGGGGTCTTATCCCGAAAGTTGCGGTTGCCCCCTTTTTCATCATTTTTTTGATTTGATTTTTCCGGATGGAGGGATTAAAAAAGCCATGAAAGTTCGGGACCTTCTTAAGTCAAAGGGTCAGGGGATCATTTCGATGGACATCAGCGCCTCCGTGGACGACGCCGTAAAGGCCATGAACGCCAGGAAGATAAGTTCCCTTGTCGTGATAGAAGATGGCAACCCGGTGGGGATATTCACTGAGAGGGACGTTATAAAGTGCTATGTGGCCTCCGGGGGCAGGAGCTTCAGGAACATCAGCCTGAGGCAGGCGATGACCAGGGACATAATCGTGGCCGAGGCGGCCGAGGACCTGCATACGACCATGGCGGTCATGATCCAGGAGAACATAAGGCACCTGCCTGTGACGGAGGATGGCGTCCTCATAGGGATGCTTTCGGCAAGGGACGTTATTCAGGCCCACATCGGAAAGCTTAAGGCGGAGATCCACCATCTTAAGGATTACATAGCCGGCGCCTGAAGGAAAAAGGGAAAATTCCGTTTCCGTGCCCTGCAAATCCCGCTATAATGGGGCATGGATAGGGCCATAAAAAAAGGCGC
This sequence comes from Nitrospirota bacterium, assembly GCA_021813765.1. GTDB lineage: Bacteria > Nitrospirota > Thermodesulfovibrionia > Thermodesulfovibrionales > JdFR-88 > JAKAEG01. Next base: position 13,919 of record JAKAJM010000039.1, on the reverse strand, counting down.
CCTTCAAAAATATCTTCAGGCTTTCGGCACGGAAGAGGTCCTTGAAATGAGGCCCCTGGGCAAGGGGGTGCATGGTGAGGGCTGGCTTGTGCGTGCGGCAGGCGCCCGGGGAGCGGAGGAGTTCGTCATAAAATCCGTAAGGCCCTCCGGGTTCGGGCACGACTATCCATCGGACCGGGCCGGCCTGTTCCTTCTGGCTCTGGACACCTACAACACCATTCCAAACCATGTTAAGGCGCTGGACGTCCTTAGTCTTCAGGCCGACGGATCGCTGCGTTCCATAGGGGCGGGCAGGGAATACTACCTGCTTATGAGGAGAGCCGCCGGCAGGAGCTATTTCGAGGACCTGGAGGCGCTTGTGAGAAAGGAAAGGCTGGAGTCCGCCGACCGCCTGAAGATAGACCGCCTGGCCATCTGCCTTGCTGACATCCATTCGCTAAAAAAGAAAAGGGCTTCAAGGGAGCTTTACCTGAGGAAACTGAGGGACATCATAGGGCACGGTGAATGCCTGATGGGGGTTTTCGACTCCTATCCCAGGGGGGTGATAAAGCCTGCACAGATGGCCGAGATAGAGAAAAAATGCATAGACTGGCGCGCCAGGCTGAAGGGCGCGTTTTTTTACCGCAGGCTCTGCCGTATCCATGGGGACTTTCATCCGGGAAACGTCTGGTTTCAGGAGAGGGCCGCCCGGGGCCGCGGGAAAGGCGGTCCGTATCCCGAACTTACGCTTCTGGACAGGAGCCGCGGCCCCTGGGGCGAGGCGGCCGACGACCTTACCGCCTTTGCCATAAATTTCATCTTCTATTCCATATGGCGGCACGGGAGGGTGAAGGGGGCCTGCCTTGAGGGGATAAAGCTGCTTTTCAGCAGATACATAGGGCTCACGGGGGATGAGGCGGTCCTGGGGGTGGTTGCTCCTTTTTTTGCGTTCAGGGGAGCGGTGGTGGCAAACCCGGTGTTCTATCCCCTGCTTGGAGGCGAGGGGCGCAGGCTTATCTTCCGCTTCATCCACGGGGTGCTAGATTCTCCGGTCTTTGACCCGGCCATGGTGAACGGCTATATCTCTTCATAGAATATTCATATTTATGTTTTACTTTTGATAAGATTTATTGAAATCAAAGAAAAATCATCAAAAAACTAGAAAAGACCAGAAAAATTAAAAAATCCCTTAAAAAAACAAGGAGGGCATTGGCGGTGAAATCAAAGACGAAATATGTCATTGCGGCCACGAGTCTGATCATGATGGGGCTGGTCGTGGGCCTGGTCTTGTCTTCCACGCTTCACATCAGTACGGACGGATACAGCCAGGAATACAAGGTGCCGGACAAGGCGGTGCGGACTCTTACCCAGGTGAGCAACGCCATGGCGGACGTGGCGGCGGCCGTAAAACCTTCGGTCGTGAACATCTCCACGGTAAGCATAGTAAAGACGAAGGGGATACAAAACCCCTTCTTCAATGACCCCTTTTTCAGGCAGTTTTTCGGCAACCAGTTCCAGCAGCCGCAGGAGCAGAAGCAGATGAGCCTGGGCTCCGGCGTCATTGTGGACCCAAACGGCATAATACTCACCAACAACCACGTTGTCAAAGGTGCCCAGAAGATCACCGTTACCATCAACCAGACCAAATATAGGGGCAAGGTGATCGGCGCGGACGCGAAGACGGACCTGGCTGTTGTAAAGATAAACGCCACCGGGCTGCCCGCGATCAAATGGGGCGACTCGGACAAGCTGCGGGCCGGCGACACCGTGCTTGCCATCGGAAGCCCGTTCGGCCTTACCCAGACCGTGACCTCAGGCATAGTGAGCGCAGTGGGCAGGGCAAATGTGGGCATAGCCACTTACGAGGATTTCATCCAGACCGATGCGGCCATAAACCCGGGCAACTCCGGCGGTGCGCTTGTGAACGCCAAGGGCCACCTGGTGGGCATAAACACAGCCATATTCAGCACAACCGGGGGATATGAGGGAATAGGCTTTGCGATCCCAAGCGATATGGCCAAAGTGGTGATGAACGACCTTATAAAGACCGGCCGCGTCATACGCGGATGGCTGGGGGTCTGGATACAACCCGTGAACGCCGAGCTCCAGAAGCAGTTTGGCCTCAAGAACAAGGAAGGCGCCCTGGTCTCTGATTTCGTCGAGGGCAGCCCCGCCAGGAAGGCCGGAATGGAGCGCGGAGACTTCATAGTGGAGTATAACGGGAAGAAAATCACCGACCCCAACCAGCTGAGAAACATGGTAGCCAACACCGCACCGGGCACCAATGTGCCCGTAACGGTCATAAGGTCAGGCAAAAAGGTGACGCTTACGGTCAGGATAGAGGAGCAGCCCAAGACAACCGCAAAGGCGGAAGCCCCGTCCCTCCAAAACGCCTTAAGCGGCGTGGATGTGCAGGACATCACGCCTTCCGTGAGAAACGAGCTGAACCTGCCTGCCAGGATAAAAGGGGTGGTCGTCTCCCAGGTGGCGGAGGAAAGCCCGGCCAGCGAAGTGCTTACCGCCGGGGACGTCATAATGGAAGTAAACCACGTGAAGGTAACCAACGTGAAGACCTATCTCAGCGAGGCGCGCAAGATCGGCAAGAGGCAAAGCGTGCTCCTGCTGGTATGGAGGCGTGGCCAGGTCTTCTACGCGACCGTTTCCATTCAATAGAAAACACAGTAAAAAATGAAAAGAGGGCTTCGATTGAAGCCCTCTTTTTTTGTTGGCTGAAGCAGAGGCTGTTGCTTCCGGAAAGGCCTCGCAAGTGATCATTTTTTATTTATTCTGGCTCTGCTTGAAACTGCGTATCTTTTCCGCAAGCTCCCTGATGGCGTCAAGGGGCAAAACACCCTTGTCCACGCGGTCTCTTACATATTGGGCCTTGGCAAGCTCATTTATTATATGGTCGTCCGTGCCTGTAAGGGGGCAGCTGTGTTTTTCTTTCCGCAGGTGAAGCGCAATGCAGTTTTCTATTTCCTCAATGGTGAACATGTTGGCTAGCTTGCGGACCTCTTTTATGTCAATGACCTTTTCACGCATCGCTTTTTATTTCCCCTCATTAAAATTCTAGCAACTTTTTATCCTTTGAACACTCATATGCCGGCTGCGCCTTGACGAAAGAAAAAGGAGCGCGCCAGCCGGCGCCCCGGCACGCAGGATAGCGCGTATTAAGACAGCGGCAAAACAATTTGACATCCCGGCGCCCGCGTTGCCAGGCTTTTTTGAGATCACACTGGCGGGCGCCGGGGCTGGTTCATGTGATGCAGGATAAAAAAACAAAACAAAAAAAACCCTTTTAAGGGAAATATGACAAAAAGCACGGGGCTCAGACGGATTTTCCGGTTATCCGTGATGAACGGGATTTGCGCCCAGATATTCGGCACTCTTTCCGGGACCGGGTCCGCATTTCTGACCAGGTTTGCAATCATGCTGAAGGCCACGCCTTCACAGTTTGCCGTACTTTCCGCAGCGGGACAGGTCTCCCAGGTGTTCCAGCCTCTGGGCGCCGTCATCACGGGAAACCGCACAAGACGGAAAAGTGTTGTGCTTGCATTTCAGGCTGCCGGTTACGCTGCCGCGCTCTGCTTCGGGGTGCTGCCCTTTGTCTTTTCCGCCAGAATCGCCGTTGACGCGCTGCTGCTTCTTTTTTTTCTGAGCGTTTCCCTGCTGTCGGTTGCCGGTAACGCCTGGATCGGATGGATATCGAATATGGTTCCCGGCGGGGTCAGGGGGCGTTTTTTCTCGGTGCTTTCGCAATATGCAACGATTACTGCCATTGGTGCGGGCTTGGGCTTCAGCCTGTTCATTGACCGCTTCGGCATGCCGCGCGCGAGAAAAAACTCCTTTGAATTGGCGTTAACTTTTTTCAGGCGGGAGGACCTGCGGCTTGGGTTTGCGATAGTGTTTTTAATCGCCGCCCTGGCAGCTTTCCTGGGCCTGCTGGTGCTTGCGCGATTGCCCGAAAAGGAAAAGAAGACCGGCAAAGAAAGCTCTATGGCAATGTTTTTTCAGCCCGTGAGAGACAAAGGTTTCAGAAGGTTCCTGTTTTACAATTGCTGGTGGATGCTTGCCGTTGGGATAGGCGCGCCATTCTGGCAGCCGTTCATGTTCCAGCGGCTGCATATGTCCCTTTTTGAAGTGCAGGCCTACAATATCTTGAATCTGGCCACGGTCGTGATGGTCCTTCGTTTGTGGGGCAGGTTCATTGATGTCCACGGCAACAAGACCGCAATGCATCTTATAATCCTGCTTGGCGGGTTCGACCCGATGGTATGGCTCTTTGTGACCCCTTACGGCTATCACATCCTTTACCTGGAGGCGGTCACATCGGGGATCATGTGGGCAGGGGCCGGACTGGTGGCCACGAATTTTGTGCTTTCAATAGCCCCGGGCGAAAGAAGACAGCTTTATTCCGGCATCTCTGGCGCAATTTCAGGCCTCGCGATGATGCTGCCCATGCTGCTTTCCGGCGTTTTCCTTCCCCGCCATTATTTTAAAATCGGCTGGCTTCACCTGGCGCCTGAGCAGGTGCTTTTCGGATTAACCGGCATCGCGAGGTGGAGCGCCCAGATACCCCTAGCGATGGTGCGGGAACCGAAATCCAGGCCCATTGGCGCAATGGCCTCCTCCCTCGTGCGCGCTCTCAAGCCCAAAGCGATGGAATAGCCTGGCGGAAGACAATTCCCGCGGACATCCTGATGGCAGGCGCCGATCATTTTTGGTATTTTGAGGCATATGTTACGAGATCAAAAATACCCTTTGCTCTAAGGCCGATGACGTGGATCGTCTGTTCAAACCTCTTGAATCTGTCCTGCTGTGACGGATCGATAAAGGACTCCGCCGCCTTTTCGAGCTCGTGCAGGACCTCTATCCCCTCCGGCCTTTGCAAAAGCTCGCCTTGCCACATTTCCTTCGCGATGGAAAGGGCCCCGAACAACATTTTTCTTGCATCTGCCGCCTCGCGTTCAAGCCGCTCAATTCTTTCCTCATCTGTCATATCGCCAAAATGCATGAAACCTCCTGTTCCCTTTTTTACTTGCGGACTTTAGCACGCAAGTGGTTTGAAAAGAGGCGGAATTTCAGCAAGGAGAGCCGCAAACAATAAGGCCGTACAATGGCCGCCGGGAATGCACCTCTTTTCATAACCAGATTATATAAGGCATATGAAACCATGCAACCCGGTCGGCCACTTGCCCTCCTTTTCCTGTTTGATATGCTCTTTATCAGGGACGCGCATGCGGAGACGCTCCAATAAGCCGGCCGTTCACCCGGACACTTTTTATGCCGGCGCCCGGCACAAAGCAAGAAGGAGAATATTTTTATGTCAAAGCGCGAAATGGACGCGGTAAAGCCCCGGTTGATAATACGCGGGCCTGAGAGCATCTACCAGGGCCTGGGAAAAATAGTTAATGGCACATTTCAGGGGCGCTGGCATTTCTCTTTTGGAGATAATTACGACCCCGGGCATATGCGGTTCGGGACACTGCGGGTCTTCAATGACGATATCCTCTCTCCGGGCGCCATCTGGCCGCTCCATCCCCATGATAACATCGAGGTCGTCACCTATTGCGCCCAAGGGGAATTCCGCCACGCGGACCAGCACGGGAAAGGCGGGGTCCTTAAAAAAGGCTGGGTCCAGCATACGACGGCCGGCAGGGGGATGATGCACTCGGAGGTCAACAACAGGCCGGACATACCGATGCGGTTCATCCAGATGTGGTTCATTCCCTCCGAAAGAGACCTGCCCCCTTCCGTGGAGCTGAAGGCGGTGGGGCAGGAGGAAAGGACGGACAGGCTGCTTCCGCTTGTTTCGAATGAGCATGCAAATGCGCTCCCCATCCACTCCGATGCACAGGTGTATTCCTGCTTTCTCCAAGGCGGGCATAGCGTGGAGCATTCGCTTAATGAAGGCCGTGGAGCATATATTTATGTGCTTGAAGGCGGTAATGCCGAAATAAACAATAACATGGTCCAGGTCCTCGGGGCGGCCCAGATCACCGGGGCGATGGATATCCATATCTCATCCGCCGTGGATACAGAGCTGCTTCTTGTCGATGTTCTTCTTTCCCCGGACCCAATGTGACCGGGCGCGCAGTTGACCGGATTGGCTTTAATTTCAACGCTGGTGGAATATCTCCACAATATAGGCTTGGGGCTGGAGATCAAGGCTTGCCCTGGAAAAAAGAAGCGGACGGCCCTAAATAATTGATAGAGCCCCTCCAGGATTTCATTGGAATCTTGAAGGGGCCCGTGTTCTCCTCAGATTATTCGTCTGAAATTTCACTTCCGCCAGAACTGAGCCGGGCAAATGCTCCTGGGACATTTCAACGGCCCGCGTATCTCTCCTTTCGGGTGTGCCAACGTACTAACGCTCACATAGGCATTGCCATTTATTATCTCGTCCATGAGGTCGCCCAGCGTTTTGCCCTCAAGCGGGCCAACAAGGTCACTGGAAACAATTCTGCCGTGCGAGAGTTCGCCTGTGAACTCACCTTTCTTTTTGCGCGAACAGAGCACCGCAACTATGGGACCGTTTTCACCAGGCTTGCCAAGATGTATCTGGGCGCCCATTGCATCTTTGACGTCCTTCACAGCGAGCGTGTAATCAAGCCCTATTTCTCCCATTTCGTGCCCTGTCCAAAATCTGAAGACAATCTTTCCGGTGGCTTTGGTCTTTACCGGCGGCACCTCATTTTTTCCCTGCAAAGTGGATGAAAATTCCACTTGAGCATAGGCCGTTATCGCCAGGCCTGAAAGCAGGAACAAGATGGCAAGCGGAAAGACGACCAAATGCAATCTTTTTTTCCTCATGATTGACCTCCGAAGATTTTGCGGGGTTGCTGCGGATGACGAGATCCTAAATAACTCTTAATACGGCAGATAGGGCATGTCAAGAAAAATTTCCTAATTAAATTAAATTTTTTGAATCAATTTCAGGTTGAGGCGGGAGCCTTTCGGCTCCCACCTCAACAGACAATGTCATTTCCGGATCAGGCGTGGACGGGTTCTTTAACACAGAGCGCATTGAGATTTTCAAGCGTATTTTCCATGTTTCGCTCCATCATCCGCTCAATAATTAGACGGTCGGCAACCTTTCCGAGCAACTTTCCCGGTACGGTGTATTCAAGCATTTCTATTGTCAATGATTTCCGATGAAAACATGGCCTCCTTCCTGTAATTAGAAAATTTTAACAATTCGTTTGAAGCTGAGAGGCGATGTGCGCAAGTATGCCCCCCCCTCATCCCTTGACCTGATTTTGAAACAGCTATAGCCTCTTATCAGGAACATCTATTTATCGGGAAAAATGGCGCATCTTTAAAAAGGAGGAAAAATGGCCATCATGTCAATTCAACATATAGAGAGGCCACCGGCTGAGGCGGCCGTTAAAGAGAAAGCGGGGAGGCTGGCAAGGTCCATCGCGGAGGAACAGAAATCCAGGCTGGCCAAACAGATGGGCATGCTTGCAGCCGCGCTTGCGCAGACGGCCGGACAATTGGCGGAGCAGGAAGACGGCAAACGGGTATCCGGATATCTGCGGAGCATAGCCGGAAAAATGGAGCAGGCGTCCGTTTATCTGAGAAACAGCGGCCTGGAGGACCTTCTTGAGGCTGCAAGACGGCAGATACGGAGCCGGCCAGCCCTGGTAATCGGAGGGGCCTTGATCACCGGCTACATCGTGGCGCGTTTGTCCAGTGGCGCGCGCAGGCCCTGAAGGACCTGACAGGAGGTCTTAAAATGGCTGGAACAAAAGAGCTTTCTATAGGCGAACTATGCAGGGAATTGACCGGGGAGATGAAACTCCTTTTCAAAGAGGAGATGGAACTGGCACGCACCGAGTTTTCGCAGAAAGCCGCAAGGGCCGGGAGGGACGCGGCCTCTCTTGCCGCTGGAGGCGCTCTGATCTTTGCAGGTCTTCTGGCGGCGCTTGCCTGCATTATCGCCGCCGTTTCGACGGTCCTGCCGGTTTGGCTTTCGGCCCTCGTCGTGGGAGCGGTCTTTTTGGCGGCAGGCGCTCTGGTCCTGCTGTTTGGTATTAGCGACGTTATAAAGGGCAAGCTCAGACCTGGCTACACTCTGGATTCCCTGAAGAAAACGGGCGATTCCCTGAGAGGGGTAAGAGAGGAAGTCCCGGCGTTAAAAAAAGAAAAACCGGAGATGCCGGAAAAAGGCGGAAAAATGCCTTCCGGCCAGAAATTGCACAAAAGGGAAATGGATGAGATACAGAGGGAAATGGAAAGCACGCGTAAGGACATGTGCCAGACAATAAGCGGGCTTCAGCAGAAACTCTCGCCCTCGCATATGGCGGAAGATGCCGGCCAAAGTATCCGGAAGACGATATCTGGAGAAATGGTCTCCTCCATGGGCAAGGCCGGGAAGATAGCCTCAAAAGCGGCCCTGGCCCTGAAAGAAAATCCGATACCTGTTTTCATGGCGGCGGCCGGCATAAGCTGGCTGATAACAAAAGGTTCCCGGCAAAAAAGGGCCGGATGGCCCTTTTGAGAACCATTCATATAAGGGTGGTCATATGAGAAAGGCTTTTTTTCTGATGCTCCTCGCTTTTCTGTTATCGGCAACGCTGCTTAGGGCCGGAATGCTTGAGGACGTGATGAAGCATGTGGGCGGCCAGGCAAAGGGGCCAGACGAGAGCACGACCGCATCCGGCCTAAAGCAGGCTCTCTCTATAGGCACTGAAAAAGCCGTCAAAAACGTATCCCGCACAAACGGCTATTTCGACAACCAGGCGATCAAGATACTGATGCCTGAAAAGATCCGCAAGGTGGCCGACGTGCTTGGAAAGATCGGATACCAGAAGCAGGTGGACGAGTTTGTGCTGAGCATGAACAGGGCCGCCGAGAAGGCCGCCCCCAAGGCAAGGGCCATTTTTATTGACGCGATCAAGGGGATGTCCATTGAGGACGCCAGAAAAATCCTTGGCGGGGGGGACACCGCCGCCACTGAATATTTCGAGAAGAAGACCCGCGGCAAACTCTATGACGAATTCAAGCCCGTCATCTCGTCCAGCATGAACCAGGTCGGCTGCACACGCTCTTACAAGGAGATGATGGGCAAATATGAGACTGTTCCTTTTGTGAGCAAGCAGTCTCTGGACCTGGACCACTATGTGACCAACAAGGCGCTGGACGGACTTTTTTACATGGTGGGCCAGGAGGAAAAAAAGATTAGGACCGACCCCGCCGCAAGGGTGACAGACCTCCTGAAAAAAGTCTTCGGGAAATAGCCGGGCAAGGAATTCAGGCCCAGCAGGCTTGACCAGCAATTAAGCCCGCGACGCCTATTTGGCGGAGCGCCGTTCCCCGGGAGCCCTCCATGAATGGTCCGCGTTTTTCATCAGCATGGCGCGCAATGCCGCCCTTTTATTTCAGCTTCAGGTCAACCCTGCTTTCGCTAAGCTTCTCTTTTTTTTCAGGGCTCAGCGTTTTTGCCTCCACCAGAAAAACCCGCTTCGGGTCAACCTGTCCGGATTTAAGAATATAGTCCTTCACCGCCTTGGCCCTCCGGATTGCAAGTGCCCTCAATTCGTTACCGGTTACCCGGATATTGGTAAGCATCAGCTTCTCCATCTCTGGCGCGGGCAGGCTCTTCACAAAGCCAAGTATGTTCCTGGGTTTCGGGAATTTGGCCGCCTTGTAGGCCTTTTTCAGATATCTGGGATACTCCTCCTTGCTCACCTGCACCTGGTCCACCGGGACGGTTGGGCCTCCCTTGGCCGCCATTTCTTTCCATTTCTGAACCTTGATTTCCCTCTGGAATATATACTGCCTGAGCCCTTCCCGGTCTTTTTCAGGGTCCACGTGGCCTTCTATCTCCAGCTTCAGCGACGGTCTTTCATAGAGCGCCTTGACCACGGAATCCAGTTTTTTTGCCTGATCTCCGCTGATGGCGGCCATGCCCTGGGCGAACTCCACATGGCTCAGGTCCGCTCCTCCCCCGAACAACTTGCTCAAAAGAGAAAACGGCGACGTGGCCGCCTTTACGAGTAAATTCACAATAACTTTCAGGATGATCCTGCCCAGGCTGAACTTCGGGTCATTGATATATCCCGACACCGGCACGTCCAGATTTATGTCCCCGTTCCTGTCCTTAAGCAGCGCTATGGCGAGCCTGACCGGCAGCCTGGTTGCCACGGGGCTTTCCACTTTGCCGCCCAGGGTGAGCTGGTCCAGGAAGATGTGGTTCTGGGCATCGAGCTTCTTTTTGACGATAAGGTACTGCAAGGAAAGAAAAAGCTTCCCTTTCCGGATGGTGTAGCCGATATGCCTTCCGGAGTACGGGGTCAGAGAGCTGAGGTCCATGTCCTTGAAGTCTATCTTCAGGTCCACATACAGGTCCTTCCTCAGCGGGTTTATCTTCCCTGTGATCTCAAGAGGGGCGTAATTGTCCAGCTTTCCCATGAGGTCCACGTCGGCCATGGTGCTCTCGACCGAGGAGAGCCCCGATATGCGGCCGCCTATCTCCAGGAGGTTCGCAGAGTAATTGGGCTTAATATGCCTGTCCGAGAAGTTGATCGTTCCGCCCTGCATCGTTACGGAACCTATCTGGATCATCCTGGGCCCCGGGGCGCCTGCAGCCTGCCGGACAGGTTCCGGGGCCGCGCGCCTCTGCGGCGGGGAAGCGGGAGGCCCGGCGGCTGCCCGCTTCAAAAAAATATCCCGCAGGTTGATCAAGCCGTTTTGCTCTATGATGAGGCGCGAATAAAAGTCGGTCAAGGCAACCTTGTCTATGCGGAGGTTAAGGGGGCTGTAGCTGGCGGCCAGGCCTCCCAGATGAAGGGAATCCCATTTAAGGAATTCATCCCCTCCGGCTTTATCAAGCGAGTTGAAGTGCGAAAGGGTGGCCTCCCCTTTGTATGCAGCGGCCACTTTGCCACCGGAGTACCGGAGGCTGATCTCGCCTCCGGTCGAAACGTCACCGCCTGTCACAAGTATCTTGACCCTGTTTGTGAAGTAGGGCTGAAATGGAACGATATCCAACCGGTTAAGGTCGAGCCTTGCCCGTACGTCAAGCGGGTTAATCCCCACCGTTGCCCGCACCTTCAGACTTCCTCTTCCGCCCATCCTGCATCCAAGCAGGACGCTCCCCCTGCTGCCCCTGGCGGTGGAGATATTTTTGCCGTCCAGGCTGATGCGGCTTATGGAGTAGTTAACGGGCGAAGCGGGCATCATATCCGCCATCCGTACCGCAAAGTCGCGGGCAAAGACCTTCCTAACTGTAATGAGCCACGCTTGCGGCGCGCCGGCCTTGCCCCGCTTTGTCTTTCCGGTCTGGCCTTTCGGGGCGCTGGCAAAAAGCCCTCCGATGTTCAGAGTGCCGTCCCTGCGGCGGTCAACCTCAACCCTGCCTTTTCTGGTCTCAACCTCGCCGATGACCATCACCTTTTTAAGGAGGTCCACATCCGTACCTTTCATGGAAAAAACCGGCAGATTCAGAAAATCCCTTTTTTCATCCCTCCTTTTCAATTTCAGGCCCTCCACGCTGAGGGACATGTCCGAAAGGCTTTCTTTAGCTTTTTCTTTCTCTTTCCCGGGCACTTCCGGGACTTCATAGGAGAAGCGGGACTCAAAAAACCCCATTTTTCCGCCTGCGATATTGAACCGCACCGCCCGCCCGTAATAGGGCTCATATTTTTTAAGGGGCACATTCTCAAGCTTGAGCTGCCCGTCCGCTGAAAGCGGCTTTACGGAAAAATCACCGCTCACCTTTAGCGATTCGTTTGCCTCTGTCTTAAGCGACAGTTCCAGCGCCGCTTTTTTCCCCGGGGCTGTGGAAAAATGGCTAACCTTGATGTCCACAGGCTCGATCCTGGTATGGAAAAACTTTCTGCCGTTTGACCTGTCCGTAAAGACCAGCCGCCCGTTTGTGACGGCCATCTCGTCGGCGTCTATGCGCGGGGCGGGCCTTTTCTTTTCCGGAGTTTTGCCTGTCTTTTTTTGGGGAAGCAGCTCCAAAATGTCCATCCTGCCCCCGCGGCCGCGGACAACATTGAGCTGGGGCGACATGAAGACAAGCCTGGAGAGGTGAGCCGTCCTCGCAAACAGTTCGGAAGATATGATGGACATGCCTATCGCCGGGAAATATGCGATGGGCCTGCCGCTCCCGTCTTCCACCCTCAGGTCGTCAATCGAGACGCCGCCCGAGAGGCCAAGAGACGGGCTCCGGTCTTTATACTGGACATAAGTAATATGCGTGTTGACGTTGAGGTAGCCCGAAGGGATCCTGAAATCCATCCTGAACGGGACATAGGAGAGATAGTGGGTGAGGTCAAGGCCTTTTACATGCAGATCGACCGATGTCTCCAGGGAATTTGCAAAGGGTTTTGTTTTGCCCGCCAGTGATATGCTTTTGCCGTTGACCAGCGCTTCAACGGAGGGCTGAACATAGACGTTCGTGTAATATGGCATGTCAGATATGAAGGGGATGGTCAAACGGAGGTTTCTCACCGTATGGCGCACCTGCTTCGGGCGGTCAAGGAAGTCTATGCTCCCGTTCAGGATCTGTATGTTGTTAACTGAAAATCTCATGGGTGCGGCGGCCGGTTTTTTTGGCCCCCTTTCAAGCAGGTCCTGGAAGTTGTAGCGCATGTCCCGGTTGCGCCTGATATTCAGATAGGGCCTCACCAGCCGGAGTTCCCGTACGACCAGCGCACGCTTCAGTATGGAGACGCTCTGGAGGTTAACATACAGCTTGTCAAAGGAGAAAAAAGTCCCGGCCCCGCTCCGCTCTTTAACGTTGAGCCCGTCAACCGAAACCGACAGCACGAAGGGATTCACCTTTATCTGCCGGATAATGACCTGGCGATGGAGTTGCGCTGAAAGCTTCCTGGTGAGATAAGACCTCAGAACCGGAGGCAGAATAAAAAAGCCGGTTATCGAATAAATGAAAAGGAAAGCAAGGAGCGCCAGAACGGCTTTTTTCATAGCCGGTGAATGCCTCATCCTCCGCCATCTGCCCGTGTCCTTCCCCATCCGTATTCACCTTTCCGTGCGCGTATCATCAGAGCGCTCAATGACGGACTCTCTATGGATATATTGTACTACTAAAAAATTAGTGTTAATTATGGATGCCCGAAATTCGAATTGATAACGTACAATATTTTTCGCACAATTGAAGCCATGGTGACCTCGAATCTGGTGATGTAGTTTCGCCGGAAACAATCTGCCGGAGGAGGAACGCCGTGTATGGGGAGGGTATCCAGGTATACATAGGGATGCCCCCTCGATTGGCTTCATACGCCATGATTCAATCGTTTCGTAAATCTTGGCGTTTAGCTTGGAAACAGTCCCGGAGCTGACTTTTGTGCCCCAAAGGGCCTCTGTAATGTCCTCAACGCGCCTGACTGGCACGCCTGCAAGGTACATCTCTACCTGGGCTTCCTCAATCGATATGCAATAAACAACGCGCTGCCTCCTGGTTTTCAGAAGCTGCCCCTTCCTTTCGTTGAAATAGGAAGCAGCCAGTTGCATTATACTGGGGAGCTGCCTCCTTCCTGTCAAAGGATTTCTGCCATCTTTCGTAAAGCGGCGGGGTGCCGGCGGCTATGGTTTCTCCGGCGCAGACCTGGCGGGGACGAATAAAAAAAGCTTGAATCGAAAAGGCGGAGAGGCCTTGCGGCCCTCTCCGCCTTCTGATTGCGGCAACCGCTTTTTGGATTTTTCCCTTTTCTAGTACATGCCTTCCATGCCGCCGCCGGGCATAGGGGGCATCTTCGCCTTTTCTTCCTCCGGAAGCTCGGTGATCATCACCGCGGTGGTAAGGAGCAGCGCGGCCACGGACGACGCGTTCTGCAGGGCAAAGCGCGTCACCTTGGTGGGGTCTATGATGCCCTCTTTGATCATGTCCACGTACTTTTCGGTTCCGGCGTCGAAGCCGCTGTTGGCGTCCTTGGCGGCCTTCACTTTCTCCACAACCACGGAGCCTT
>JAKAJM010000038.1 GCA_021813765.1 Nitrospirota bacterium | reverse complement strand
CCCATCACCTTCGTGATCGCCGCCGTAAGGGTCGTCTTCCCATGGTCCACATGCCCGATCGTCCCTATGTTCGCATGGGGCTTTACTCTCTCAAATTTCGCCTTAGCCATTTATCATGCCCTCCTATTTGCCTTTAACCTTTTCGATTATTGCCTCGGAGATCCCCTTGGGGACTTCCTCGTAGTGCGAGAACTGCATCGTGTATGTGGCCCTGCCCTGGGTCATTGACCTCAGGTCCGTAGCGTATCCGAACATCTCACTTAGGGGCACAAGCGCCTTTATTACCTGCGCGTTGCCTCTCTTCTCCATCATCTGCACCTTGCCCCTCCTGGAGTTAAGGTTGCCGATGACGTCACCCATATAGGACTCCGGGGTGACGACCTCTATGTTCATGACCGGCTCCAACAGCACCGTGCTGGCCTTCCTGCAGGCCTCCTTGAACGCCATGGAGGCCGCGATCTTGAACGCCATCTCCGAGGAGTCGACCTCGTGATAAGAGCCGTCATAGAGGGTGGCCTTTACGTTCATGAGGGGGTATCCCGCCAGAACGCCCGAATCCATGGCCTCTTTGACGCCCTTTTCGACTGCTGAGACGTATTCCCTGGGCACCGCGCCGCCGATCACCTTGTTTTCGAACTCGAAGTTTTTCCCGTCTTTAAGCGGCTCTATCTGCAGATAGACATGACCGTACTGGCCGCGGCCTCCCGTCTGACGGATGAACTTGCCTTCCGCCTTGGCCTGCGCCTTGATCGTTTCCTTGTAGGCGACCTGGGGCTTGCCGACATTCGCGCCCACCTTGAACTCGCGGATGAGCCTGTCGACGATTATCTCCAGGTGGAGCTCCCCCATCCCGGCAATAAGCGTCTGGCCGGTCTCTTCGTTCGTGAACACCCTGAACGAAGGGTCCTCCTGCGAAAGCTTCATAAGGGAGTGGGACAGCTTGTCCTGATCCACCTTGCTCTTGGGCTCTATCGCTACCGAAATAACGGGCTCGGGAAACTCCATGCTTTCCAGTATGACCGGGCTCTTCTCGTCACTGAGGGTATCCCCCGTAAGAGTGTCCTTCAGTCCGACTGCGGCTACTATGTCGCCGGCGGCAGCCTCCTTGACGTCCTCTCTCTTGTTGGCGTGCATCCGCAGAAGCCTGCCGATCCTCTCGCGCCTGTTCTTGACGGTGTTATATACATAAGAGCCGGAGCTGAGCACTCCGGAATATATCCTCAAATAAGTCAGCTGGCCAACGAACGGGTCCGTCATGACCTTGAAGGCCAGAGCGGAAAAAGGCTCATCCGGGCTTGCATGGCGGGCGATCTCGTTACCTTCCATATCCTTGCCCACGACCGGAGGCACATCCAGAGGCGAAGGCAGGTAATCCACTATCGCGTCCAGGAGCTGCTGCACGCCCTTATTCTTGAAGGCGGTGCCGCACAGCACTGGAGTTATCTTCATCTCTATAGTGCCGCGCCTGACTGCGGCCTTTATCTCCTCTACGGTTATCTCGCTGCCGGAGAGGTACTTTTCCATTATGTTCTCGTCGAAGTCGGCCAGGGCCTCCAGCATCTTCTCCCTCTGAGCCAAGGCTTCCGGCATAAGGGCCTCCGGAATCGCCATTTCCTCGTATTCGTGACCCATCGACTCGACGTCGAACCGGAAGGCCTTCATGCCGATAATGTCCACCGGGCCCACAAAAGCCTCTTCCGCGCCGTTTGCTATCTGGACGCAAACAGGCTTGGCGCCCAGGCGCTCGACCATGCTTTCCACGCTCGCGTTGAAATCAGCGCCAACCCTGTCCATCTTGTTCATGAAGGCGATCCTTGGGACATGATACTTGTCCGCCTGCCTCCAGACGGTCTCGGACTGGGGCTCAACGCCGGATACGGCGTCAAATAGCGCCACCGCTCCGTCAAGCACCCTCAGAGCCCTCTCCACTTCCACGGTGAAGTCCACGTGGCCCGGGGTATCTATTATATTTATCTTGATGTCTTTCCAATGGCAGGTGGTTGCGGCAGAAGTTATTGTGATGCCTCTTTCCTGTTCCTGGACCATCCAGTCCATGACGGCCGTGCCCTCATGAACCTCCCCTATCTTGTAGGTGACTCCCGTATAGAACAGGATACGCTCGGTAGTGGTAGTCTTGCCGGCGTCTATGTGGGCCATTATTCCGATGTTGCGCGTTTTTCTCAGTGGATTGTTCAAGTCTAACCTCTTCTTCTCTTATGCTTACCATCTATAATGAGCAAAGGCCCTGTTAGCCTCAGCCATTTTATGGGTATCTTCTTTCTTCTTAAAAGAATTGCCCGTGTTATTGAACGCATCAAGAAGCTCCCCTGCGAGCTTCTCCCTCATGGTCCTTTCGCCGCGCTTCCGGGAGTATGTGATGAGCCACCTGAAAGCCAGGGCCATGCGCCTCTGCGGCCTTATCTCTACGGGCACCTGGTAGGTTGCGCCCCCGACCCTCCTGGGCCTGACCTCAAGCACGGGCTTCACATTTTCAAGCGCCTGCTTGAAGACCTTCAGGGGGTCCTGCCCCGTCTTCACCTTCATTATGTCAAATGCCCCGTAACAGGCCCTCTCCGCCGTCGCCTTCTTGCCGTCTTCCATCAGCGCGCTGACGAACTTGCTCACAATCTTGCTGCCGTACTTGGGGTCCGGCAGTATCTCTCTCTTTTCCGCTACTCTTCTTCTAGGCATTTTCTTTCCTTATTATATTAAAAACCCTATTTGGGTTTTTTGGCGCCGTATTTGGAACGTCCCCTGCGCCTGTCGCCAACGCCTGAGGTGTCAAGCGCGCCCCTTATTATGTGATACCTAACGCCCGGAAGGTCCTTTACCCTGCCGCCCCTGATAAGGACTATCGAGTGCTCCTGCAGGTTATGGCCGACACCGGGAATGTAGGCGGTCACCTCCATGCCATTCGTCAGTCTTACCCTGGCCACTTTTCTCAAAGCGGAGTTGGGCTTCTTAGGCGTCATGGTGGACACCCTCAGACATACGCCCCTTTTCTGCGGGCAGGCCTTAAGAGCCGGACTTTTAGTCTTTGTCCCGAGTTCCTTCCTGCCTTTTCTTACGAGCTGCGCAATAGTCGGCACTTTTCCTCCAAGATGCTGTCTTTGTAAATTCCGTTCGAAGCTGAAAAGAAAGATTAACAGAGTTCTGTTTTTTTGTCAACCTTCCTAGAGGACCGGGAACCGCGGGAGCAAAACGGCATGCCTTATTGCTGCCGGAATCCGCGACTCAAACCAGATGTGGGGATGCACACACGATCCTAGCAAATATTCTAGAAAAAATCCCCTTGAATGTAAATGGCCTAAAAGTCAAGCGGTAAATTAAAAAATCTTTTTAGAAAGAAGACTATAAAAAAACGGCAAATACGCTCCGATTAAAGGCCCAAACCTGCCAGCAGGCGCAGGACGATACCGTCCAGCAAGGGGAAACCGGCGCGGGTTGCGTGAAGACGGCCCTTTGATATCTCAAGGAAACCTTCTTTGACAAACTGGCGGGCCGCCCGTTCCATATCCGCCCCAAAAAGAGATTCCCCAGTGGAAATGGAAATACCCTCCAGGGTCCTCAGGCCAAGAAAAACAAACTCCCGCTTCTCCTCTTCGGCGGTGAGCTTGCAGACCTCCTCCACGGGGAGGATGTCTTTTTCGAGCAGATCCATATACCGCGAAATATCATCAGTGTTTTTCCATCTTTTCCCTTCGATAAAGGAATGTGCCGCAGCCCCGAGCCCCAGATATTCCCCCCTTTGCCAGTAGTTCATATTATGAAGGGATTCGTGGCCGGAAAGCGCGTAATTTGAAACCTCGTAGTGGACAAAGCCGGCCTTTCCCAGCATCTGCTCCGCGAGAAAATACAACCGGAGCGCCTCATCCTCTTCAGGCATGCGCAGGGCCCCGCTTTTCACAAGCCCTGAAATGGGCGTATTGTCCTCAAGGGTAAGCTCATAGGCGGAAATGTGCCCCACTCCGAGCGCCAGGGCTGCCTCCAGGGTGCGCCGCCAGCTCCCGGCAGTCTGGCCGGGTATGCCGTAGATGAGATCGATGGAAATGTTCTTGTCCTCAAAACCCGCCTCCCTTGCCGTCCTGACGGCATTCAGTGCGTCTTGAGAGGAATGAAGCCTGCCGAGAGTATCAAGCTCCGTGCCGCTGAAAGACTGCACCCCTATGCTTACCCTGCTCACCCCTGCCTCCAGAAGCAGGCGGAACTTTTCCGGTCCTGCGGTGGCGGGGTTTACCTCTATCGTGGCCTCGGGCCCCGGCTGGAAGTCGAAATTTTTCCGTATCGAACTGAACAGCTTTTCAAGCTGTCCGGCCTCAAGCGCCGTCGGCGTGCCGCCGCCTATAAAGAGGGTCCTCAAGGCCGTTTTGTTTTCTTTTTCTTTTTCCGCCGCAAATTTTTCAGCCGCAATGAGGGACATCTCTTTTGAAAGAGCCGAGAGATACCGCTCCGAAAGTGAACGGCCGTACGGCACGGAAACAAAATCGCAGTACAGACATTTTTTCGCAAGGCAAAACGGCACGTGCACGTAAACGGAATCCATATCTTTATATTATGATGGATTTTTAATAGAATATTTCCTATGACCGCATTGCATTCTCAAAACAAATCGCATTCCGCGAAATATTTTCTTTTTTGTTTTCATTTTTATCTTCTGCCATGAAGGCGGGCCGGGAACTTGAAAAGCTCCTGGAGATCACCAGGGCGCTCCGCGAGCGCTGCCCGTGGGACAGAAAGCAGACCATGCAGACCCTGAAGCCCTACATGATCGAGGAGGCCTACGAGGCCCTTGAGGCCATTGACGAAGGGGACCCGGACAAGATAAAAGAGGAGCTTGGGGATGTGCTCTTCCAGGTTGTTCTCCAGGCGCATATCGCCGGGGAGAAAAAACTTTTTGATATCGCGGATGTGCTTGAGGGCATCTCAGGGAAAATGATCTCAAGGCATCCGCACGTGTTTGAGGAAGGCACTCAGGTAAAGACGGAGGAGGACGTAATAGAGAAATGGCAGGAGCACAAAAGACGCGAGGGAAAGCTTAAAACCAGCGTTCTCGAGGGCATACCGGCCAGTCTCCCGGCCCTTCTCAGGGCGGAGAAGGTGCAAAAACGGGCAGGCCGAGAGGGGTTCGACTGGGACAAGACCGAAGACGTCCTTGAAAAGCTGGATGAGGAAACAAGGGAGCTTAAAGAGGCCGCAAAAAAGGAAAATTTGAACGAGATGGAAGAGGAGATCGGGGACATCCTCTTTTCTGTCGTTAACGTCGCCCGTTTTCTGGGAGTGCGCCCCGAAGAGGCCCTGAGAAAGACGACGGCCAAATTCATAAACCGGTTCGAGCACATCGAAAAAACAGCCAAGGAACGGGGAACGGCGCTAAGGCAGATGACCCTGGCGGAAATGGATGCGCTCTGGGATGAGGCCAAGAAAAAGGAGAAAAAACGAGATGAAGATTAAACCCGGAGGCGCAGCAGCGCTACGCCTGAGGACGGCTTTTCCTTAACGGCGCCGTATTCCGCGATTTCTTTAAAACCTCTTGCAGCCGGAAGCGTTTTTGAGATAGGTTCTAATAAACAGGGGCCGCTTTTTCCAGGCTGCTTTGCACCTTTATGCCACGTTCGAATATCTTGTGGACGGGACACTGAAGCGATATCCTGAACAGCTTATCCCTCTGGGCCTCATCCAGTTCCCCTTTGAACCTTACATACATCTTTATCTGCTCATCGAAACTCTGGGCCTCTTCGCAGTGCTCGCAGTCTTTTTTGAATGACCTTTCATACTCGACACGGAATTCCGTCTGTTCCAGCCTGAGCCCATGATGCTGCGCATACGTGTTCACCAGGACCGCACTGCACGCGCCAAGACCCGCAAGGAGCATTCCGTAAGGGGTGATATCGCGAATGTCTTCCACCGGGGTGAGCTCCGTTTCCCCCTCGAACCGGGCCAGAAATTCGGTCTCCAGATCAATGTTCTGCCTGACAACTACTACCTCCGCCATTATGCTGCCTCCTTTCAAGAGAACGCTAACCCAGAAAATTCTATCAGAAAATATATACTTGGACAGTTGGCTTGGGGATGAGGCGGGGAAGATGATAAAAAAACCCTGTCGTTATCAAAAGGAGGCGCTGATTCAGAAAGAGAACTCTTCTGCCTGGCGGCAATTCAATTTACCGTTTTCATTTGAAAAAATCCCTGGCAAGCAAATATAATAATTCTCTAAAATGCTGAGATTTTATACCGCAGGGGAATCGCACGGAAAGGGCCTGGTTGGCATCATGGAGGGCATACCCTCCGGGCTTGCCATTTCCTCAGAAGATATAGACCTGGATCTCAAAAGAAGGCAGCAGGGCCACGGCAGGGGAGGACGGATGAAGATAGAGTCCGACCATGCGGAGATCATCTCCGGCGTAAGGTGGGGGCTCACTACCGGGGCGCCCATAAGCCTTTTCATAGAGAACAGGGACTGGCCCAACTGGAGCGAGGCAATGTCCGCGCAAAAAAATTTTACTGGCTCCGCCCAGCCGGTAACGAGGCCCAGGCCCGGCCATGCCGACCTGGCCGGCGCGCAAAAGTTCGCTCACCGGGACATAAGAAACATCCTTGAACGCTCCAGCGCCAGGGAAACGGCCATGAGGGTGGCCCTTGGCGCGGTCGCAAAGAAATTCCTGGCCACTTTTGATATCCGGGTAGGCAGTTTTGTTGTCCGTATCGGCAACGCCGCCGTAAAGACCGTAATAAACACAGCCTCCGGAACGGACCTTTTAAAACTGGCAAAAAATGCCCAGGCTTCCTCTGTAAGATGTCCTGAAGATAATGCCTCAGCCCAAATGATGGCCGCCATAGATGCGGCCGCGCGGGCCGGAGACACCCTTGGCGGAAGATTTACCGTATTTGTTCTGGGTGCCCCGGCGGGGCTTGGAAGCCACACGCAGTGGGACAGGCGGCTGGACGGCCTGATGGCCCAGGCCATGATGTCCATACAGGCCATAAAAGCCGTGGAGGTAGGCGGCGGGGCCGGACTTGCGGAAACGCCAGGCTCAGGCATAATGGATGAGATATTTTATAAAGGCGGTAAGGGTTTTTTCAGGAAGAGCAACAATATGGGCGGCATCGAGGGCGGCATGACAAACGGCATGCCCGTTGTGGTGCATGCCTCAATGAAGCCCATCCCAACGCTTAAAAAACCGCTCCGCTCCGTGGACATAGAGACGAAGAAACCGTTCAAGGCCGCCTACGAGCGCTCGGACGTGTGCGCCGTGCCCGCTGCCTCCATAGTGGCGGAAGCGATGGCTGCGCTTGTTGTGTCGGGGGTGTTTTTGGAGAAAATGGGCGGCGACAGCCTGGAGGAGACGCGCAGAAATTACGGCTCTTACAGGGAATATCTTGTGCAATTCTGATCTGAATATCGTCCTTACGGGTTTCATGGGAACGGGCAAGAGCGCCGTGGCCCGCGAACTGGCGCAGCTGCTTGGCCGCGCAGTGGTGGACATTGATGCGGAGATCGAAAGAAAGGCCGGCAAGTCCATATCCGCCATATTTGCTGAATCAGGCGAACCCCATTTCCGGGATATCGAGACGGAAGCCACCCGCGAGGCTGCAAGGAGCAGGAAACAGATAATCTCTACCGGTGGCGGAGTGGTGCTCAGGAGGCAGAACGTGGAGGCCCTCAGGAGCTCCGGCATGATCTTCTGCCTGTTTGCAACCCCCGAAGCGATACTGGAAAGGACGCGGGCCAACCGGGACAGGCCGCTCCTTCAGACATCAGACCCTCTGGGCAGGATAAGAGAGATGCTTGCGGCCCGGGACCCCTATTACAGGGGCGGTTGCGACCACATGATAGACACCGTTGGGAAGACACCCAAAGAGGTGGCCTTAGAAATATCGGAGAAATTTTGCCTGACGCGGGAAAAATAGAGATAACCGTGGCCCTAGGCCAGCGGAGTTATCCCATACGGATGGGGAGCAGCACCCTTTCGGAGCTGGGTACCGCCATGCTGCCCTTTAACTTCGAAAAAAGGATAGCCCTGGTTAGCAACCCAACCGTATACTCCCTTTACGGCCAGACTGTCCTGGACTCGCTGTCCGGAGCCGGGTTTGATGTGGCCCTGATAAAGATACCGGACGGGGAGGAATACAAAAACCTGCTATGGACGGAGTTCATCTACGGGGAACTCCTCAGGGCAAGGCTGGAGAGGGGCTCGTGCCTGGTGGCCCTGGGCGGCGGCGTTATAGGGGACATAACCGGCTTTTGCGCGGCCACCTACATGCGCGGGATACGCTTTGTACAGGTACCCACCACTTTGCTTGCCCAGGTGGACAGCTCTGTGGGCGGCAAGACAGGCGTAAACCATGCGCTTGGGAAAAACATGATAGGCGCCTTCTGGCAGCCTTCCCTCGTCTGGATAGACATAACAGCCTTAAAAACCCTGCCTGCAAGAGAGTTTGCCGCAGGCATGGCGGAAGTCATCAAATACGGGGTCATACGGGACAGGGCATTTTTTGAATACCTGGAAAAAGAAGCCGCGCCGGTAAAGAACCTTTCCCCTGAACACCTCATGCATATCCTCAAAAGAAGCTGCGAGATAAAAGCGGAAGTGGTTGCCCTGGATGAGCGGGAGTCTGGCCTGCGGGCCATACTCAATTACGGCCATACTGTGGGCCACGCCGTAGAGACGCTCACGGGGTATAAAAAATACCTGCATGGAGAGGCTGTAGCCATAGGCATGTGCATGGAGGCCCGCGTTGCCAGGGAAAGGGGACTGCTAGATGCCGCGGACCATGAAAGGATAATAAAACTTGTTGCTTCCTATGACCTGCCCACTGAAATACCGGGAGACCTTGCCGGAAAGCAGGAGCTGATAAACGCAATGCTCCTGGACAAGAAGGTCAAGGGCTCGGAGATCCGGGCCGTCCTGCCCTCTGGCATTGGGAATGTCAGGATGGAGACCATCTCTGATTTCAGTTTTTTAACTTAACCGGGATTTTTTGTTTTTTCTTTTCCTGAACGCTGGCACACTTCCGTTTTTTCCTGACCATCTTCCTTCCGGCCATTACTTTTAAATTTTCAACAGATCTTCACCGCCGGACCTGACCACGCGGGAAAGTTGAAAAACATTTCGGGCATAAAAGTTTCGAGTATAGAATATGTTTAATGAGGTTTTTTTATTTTTTATTTTTTATTCTGGTTTTTTTCAGCCTGGTTTTCTGCACCTGTGCAGGCGGCGGGCAGCCCCTGGCCGTAATGCCCTCCAGTGCAATGATCCCGTCCGCAAAAAAAAGAGCTTCTGCGCTACAGGCCTCCTTTTTTGGAGACGGCATGGCCGACCCCGCCGATTACCCGTACAGGACCTCGCCCTTCGGTGCCCTTCGCCTGTGGGACAGCGGGACCTACTGGTTCAGCCTGGAGACCGCCAGGGGCACTTACGACTGGTCAACTCTCGACGCCTGGCTGTCCGCCGTGGGCAACAAAAACAGCCAGGACATCATGATAGACATGGCGGGCACCCCCATGTGGGCCTCATCGGACCCCGGCGACACCACCTGCGCCGGCTCCTATGGCGGGCAGACGGGCTGCAACGACCCTCCTTCCGACGTGGACTCGGGCGACAATATGTGGAAAGAGTTCGTTACCGCCCTGGTCAGGCACTCTCTTGCCTCCGCCACCGGGCATATCAGATACTACGAGCTTTGGAATGAGCCAAACAATTCCCAATACTGGAACGGGACGATGGGGCAGCTTGTCACAATGGCCAGGGACGCCTACGCCATCGTCCACAGCCTGGACCCCAATGCCAGGGTGGTCTCTCCCTGCGCCACACACGACGCATCCACCTGGCTTTCCGTGTACTTCGCCGCGGGAGGCGCCGGCGCGCAGGACATAATCGCCTACCATCCATATCCTACAACCGCGGGGGCGGACCCGGAAACCACCCTTTCCTGGATAGACAACATAAACTCGCTTCTGCATTCATACAGTCTCACCATGCCTGTCTGGGCCACGGAGAGCGACTGGGGGAACATAAAGACCCTTACCAATGACCAGGAAGAGGCATGGCTGGCCAAGGAATACATCCTGTTTGCCTACAAGGGGCTGCAGAGGAATTACTGGTACCAATGGGACAACGGCAGCTATTCCTGCAACGCCGCCTGGGGGAACCTCTGGTATCCGGGCTACGGCACCTGCCCCGCGGGAAACGCTTACGGCCAGGTCTATTCCTGGCTGGTGGGCTCCACCCTTGCAAGCCCTTTTTGCAGCAAGGGGGCAGACAGCACCTGGACCTGCAACCTTGTCCTGGCCAATGGGGAAACGGCACAGATACTGTGGAACTCCACCACTTCGGAGTCCGTGGCGGTCCCCTCCGGCTTCACCTCTTACCGCACGCTTGACAGCAATGCCTCCTACACGATTTCCGGAGGAACTGTCCTTATAGGCAATAAGCCCATCATGATAATCAGGCGGCGGCGTTTTTCATAAGCGGCGTTGCCAAAGCGGTAACGGTTCATCCTGCAGCAAGTTACAGGAATTGCAAGTTAAATGTATCTTTATTTTATCCCCTCAAAAAATTAAAAAAGAAAAACTCAGGAACTTTTGGCCAGCTTCTCAAGCTTCTTCAGGCTTGAGGCCTCGCCAAGCGCGATAAGCACATTGCCCGCCTTGAGTACCGAGCGCGATGTAGGGTTGAATTTCATTTCATCATGGGTTTCCTTCATGCCCACCACAATTATGCCAAGGTCGCGGCCAAGCCCGCACTGGTCCAGGCTCTGCCCGGCAAGCGGCGAGCCTTCGGTGATATATATCTCCTCCATCTGGAGCTCCAGGTTCCCCGATTTTGTCGCGAATTCAATGAAGTCCATCACCGAGGGTTTCAGTATGGTATGCGCTATCCGCAGGCCACCTATGAAATAAGGGGATACCACCCTGTCCGCTCCCGCCCGCAGCAGCTTCTGCTCGGAGCCCTCATCCCCGGCCCTTGCCACCACATTCAGGGTTGGATTAAGCCCCTTTGCCGTAAGGACCACATAGAGGTTCTCCGCGTCGGTGGGCAGCACGCTCACCAGGCCCGCGGCGTCCCCGATTCCGGCTTCCTTCAATACCTCGTCCCTGGTGGCGTCTCCCTGGACCATCAGCACCCCTGGTTCTTCCGTGCCGGGCAAAGGAGGCTCTTTTTCTATGACAACGAACTCCGCCCCGCTCGCCAGGAATTCCCTGGATATTATCCTTCCCATCCTGCCGTAGCCGCATATTATGTAATGGGATTTCAATTTTTTTATCCTCTTTTCCAATTTTCTCCTTCCAAGGAGCTGGGCGAACTCCCCCTCTATGATCACCCTGGCGCCCGTGTTTAGTATATAAAAAACTATCCCCAGGCTGAACAGAATGAGGCATATGGTAAACACCATTCCTTGGCTGCCCAGCGGATGCACCTCCCTGTAACCCACCGTTGTTATCGTGATAACAGTCATGTATAGGGAGTCCAGGAAGTCCCATTTTTCTATCAGCATGTAGCCCGCCGTGCCGGCGGTTATCACCAGGAAAACAAGGCCAAGACTATATAGTATCTGTCTCTTGTAATGCATTTTTTCTATTCCCCGCTGCCTTCCTTTTCCCCGGTCAAGGCCCCTTTTTTGATCTTTTTGACCCAATCCCTCCGGCATGGGAGCCCTCCCAATATAAATGTCCGCACAAGGCGCACCTGGAAAACCCCTCCTTGCCATGATGAAGAAACACATGTTCCGGCACAAGGTCCCGTACCAGCTGTTTATCCGGGACCCGGACGAGCAGACCGTTACAAAGGGAGCATCTGGGAGTGTCCAGAACCTCAAGTGAAAAATGTTCTATAACCTGTTTCAGCTGCATGGCGGGGTCATTGGAAATGATGAGGAGGGCCTGCCCGCGGGCGGCCCTCCTGTCAATCAGTCTTGTATCCCGGGTAAGGATCGTGCGCCCTTCCCGCCTTGCTATCAGGAGAAGGGTGTCATCCGTGATGTCCCGTTCGTAGTAAGTGTCATACCCCATGAGCCTGAGCCACCTCGCGAGGCGCCCAAGCATGGCATCGGCTATGAAGCGTTTCATTTCGTCATGAAACGGCCACCGCCTGTAAAACGACGGGCCAAAGCAAAAACTCAGGCCTCGGTTGAAAGCTCCTCGCTTTCAGCCAAGGGGGCCTCCTCCATCAGGGCAGGCGGCAGTTCGCGCTTCACGAAGGTGTTTCTGTAACGGAGCATGCCTGTTCCGGCGGGAATCATCCTGCCCATTATGACATTCTCCTTGAGTCCCCTCAGGTCGTCCACCTGGCCCCTGATGGCGGCCTCCGTCAGGATTCTCGTGGTCTCCTGGAACGATGCGGCGGACACGAAGCTTTCGGTCGTCAGGGACGCCTTCGTTATGCCAAGGAGCATTGGCTTGCCCTGGGCCGGCCTTCCGCCCTTCGCCTTTGCCTGCTCATTGGCCTCTATGAAGGGTATCCTGTCTACCTGATCGCCCGTAAGGAATTCGGTGTCGCCAGGGTCTTCCACCTTTATTTTGCGCATCATCTGCCTGACTATGACCTCGATGTGCTTGTCATTTATCGAGACACCCTGCAGCCTGTAGACCTTCTGGACTTCGTCCACCAGGTAGCGCTGCAGCTCCTTGGGGCCCAAGATGTCCAGTATATTGTGCGGATTGACGGAGCCGTCCATGAGGGCCTCGCCTGCGCGCACCCAGTCCCCTTCGTGCACGCTAACGTGCTTGCCTCTGGGGATCAGATACTCCCTGGATTCGGTGCCGCCCCTTACGACGACCTGGCGCATGCCTTTGTGCGACCCTTTGAACTCCACTATCCCGTCTATCTCGCTTACGATGGCCTGTTCCTTGGGTTTCCTTGCCTCGAAAAGCTCGGCAACCCTGGGCAGACCGCCCGTTATGTCCTTGGTCTTTGTGGTCTCCCTGGGTATCTTTGCCAGGATGTCGCCCGGGAAGACGGTGTCGTTCCTGTCCACCAGGATATGCGCGCCGGCGGGCAGTATGTACCTGGCCAGGGCGCTTGTGTCCTTGACCTTGAGCGTCTTTCCGTGCTCGTCCTTTATGGATATCCTGGGCCTCAGGTTGCCTGGGTATTCGATAATGACCTTCCTCGAAAGCCCGGTCACCTCGTCCAGTTCCTCTTTAACGGTGACGCCTTCGAGAATGTCACCGAATGCCCCTTTTCCGCCCACCTCGGATATGATGGGTGTGGAGTAGGGGTCCCACTCAACCAGCCGCTGGCCTGCTTCCACCTTCTTGCCGTCTTCCACGAGGAGCTTGGCTCCGTACACGATGGTGTACTTCTCCTTTTCGCGCCCCCTGGAGTCCGCAACGGCTATTATGCCGTTTCTGTTCATAACGATGAGCATGCCTTCACGGTTTTTGACCGTGTTTAAGTTGATAAACCTGATGGTGCCCGAGTTTTTCGCCTCAAGCGCGGTCTGCTCGACGACCTTGGACGCCGCGCCGCCGATATGGAACGTCCTCATCGTAAGCTGCGTGCCCGGCTCTCCGATGGACTGGGCGGCCACGATGCCTATGGCCTCGCCTATCTCTACGTGGTCGCTTCTGGCAAGGTCCCTGCCGTAGCATTTTGCGCAAACGCCGAATTTGCTCTGGCAGGTAAGCACGGAACGGATCCTCATCCTGTCCACACCGGCGTCTATTATTTTCTGGACGGCCTCTTCATTGAGTTCCTCGTTGCGTTTGAGGATGACCTCCTTGGTAAGGGGGTCTTTTACATCCTCCGCCGTATATCTGCCCAAAAGCCTTTCATCGAGGCCCTGGATTATCTCCCCGCCTTCGATGAGGGCGGTCATCATTATGCCGTCCTTTGTCTCGCAGTCGTCCAGATGGATGATAACGTCCTGGGCAACGTCCACTAGCCTTCTGGTGAGGTACCCGGAGTTCGCCGTCTTCAAGGCTGTGTCCGCCAGGCCTTTCCTTGCGCCGTGGGTCGAGATGAAGTACTGAAGGGGCGTAAGGCCCTCCCTGAAGTTAGCGGTAATGGGCGTCTCGATGATCTCACCCGAGGGTTTCGCCATAAGACCCCTCATGCCGGCCAGCTGCCTTATCTGGGCTGTAGAGCCCCTGGCGCCGGAGTCGGCCATCATGAACACGCTGTTGAAAGCCCTGCTTTCCTGCAGGTCCTCGCCTTCGGCCACCTTCCCGTTTTCCTCGGTTCCCAGTTCCTTCATCATCTCTTCGGCCACTTTCTCTGTTACGTTGGCCCAGATGTCGATGACCTTGTTATAACGCTCACCCTGGGTGATGAGACCGTCCGCATACTGCCTCTGGATCTCCAGCACCTCCTGTTCGGCCTCGTGTATCAGCTCAGCCTTGGTGGAGGGGACATGCATGTCCGAAATGCAGATGGACATGCCGGAGCGGGTTGCATAGGCAAATCCCAATTTTTCCAGGTTGTCCAGAAAAAGGACCGTCTCACGCCTGCCGACCCTCTTGTAAATGTGATCTATGGTCTTCTGGAGCTCCTTTTTGCTGAGGTCCTTGTTTATCATGGCAAAAGGGATGCCTTCGGGCAATATCTCGCTGAAGATGACCCTGCCGCAGGTGGTCTCCACATAGTTGTCATTTCCCCCGTCTGAGGCAGGGGCAAGCGGATGCTGCTGGAACAGGCTGCTGGTTCTTGGCAACTTTATCCTGGCATGCATCTCTACGATCCCGGCGTCATAAGCGGACCTTACGTCCTCGGGATCGCTGAAATACTTCCCGGACCCGATGGCGTTTGACTTCTCCTTGGTCAGGTAATATATACCAAGGACCATGTCCTGGGTCGGAGTCACTATAGGTCTTCCGTTAGCGGGCGACATGAGGTTGTTCACGCTCATCATGAGGGTCCTGGCCTCTACCTGCGCCTCAATGGACAGAGGCACGTGGACCGCCATCTGGTCGCCGTCAAAGTCCGCGTTAAAGGCGGTGCAGACCAGCGGATGGAGCTTTATGGCCTTGCCTTCCACCAGTATGGGGTCGA
The DNA here is from genome assembly GCA_021813765.1 of Nitrospirota bacterium. Taxonomy (GTDB): domain Bacteria; phylum Nitrospirota; class Thermodesulfovibrionia; order Thermodesulfovibrionales; family JdFR-88; genus JAKAEG01. Next base: position 8,918 of record JAKAJM010000038.1, on the reverse strand, counting down.
ACGCCTGGATGCCAAGCCTGTGCAGCGTGGGAGCGCGGTTCAGCAGCACCGGATGCTCGGAGATGACCTCCTCAAGGGCGTCCCACACCTCGGGCACTTCCTTTTCCACGATCTTTTTTGCCTGCTTTATGGTAGTGGCGTACCCTTTTTCCTCAAGCCTGTTGAAGATGAACGGCTTGAAGAGTTCAAGCGCCATCCTCTTTGGAAGCCCGCACTGATGGAGCTTGAGGTCTGGCCCGACAACGATAACGGACCTTCCGGAGTAGTCCACCCTTTTGCCAAGCAGGTTCTGCCTGAAGCGGCCCTGCTTGCCCTTTATCATGTCGCTTAAGGATTTAAGCGGCCTCTTTGTTGCAGCCTTCAGCACACGGGAGCGCCTCCCATTGTCGAAAAGCGCGTCCACGGCCTCCTGGAGCATCCTTTTCTCGTTCCTGATGATGACCGAGGGGGCTTTAAGCTCCATGAGGCGTTTCAGCCTGTTGTTCCTGTTTATCACGCGCCTGTAGAGGTCGTTCAGGTCCGAAGTGGCGAACCTTCCGCCCTCGAGCGGCACAAGCGGCCGCAGGTCCGGAGGAAGCACCGGGATAACGTCCATGACCATCCACTCCGGCAGATTGCCGGACATCCTGAAGGCCTCCACGAGCCTGAGTCTTTTCGTGAGCTTCTTCTTGATGCCCAGGGACTGGGCCTCCTTGATGCCAAGCCGCAGCTCCGCGGCCAGGGTGTTCAAGTCCACCTTCCTGAGGAGTTCCTTTATCGCCTCGGCGCCTATGCCGGCCTTGAACCTGTCGCCATACTCCGAAAGCGACTTTTTATAGTCCTCCTCATTGAGGATCTCTTTTTCTTTAAGCGGCGTATCACCGGACTCTATGACCACGTACCCTTCGAAGTAAAGCACCTTCTCCAGGTGGCGCATGGTCATGTCCAGGAGAGTGCCTATGCGGCTTGGCACGCCCTTTAAAAACCAGATGTGGGCGACAGGGGCCGCAAGTTCTATGTGTCCCATGCGCTCCCGGCGGACCTTGGACTGTATTACCTCCGTGCCGCACTTATCGCAGACCACACCCCTGTGCTTCATCCTCTTGTACTTGCCGCAGAGGCATTCCCAGTCCTTTATGGGGCCGAATATGCGGGTGCAGAAAAGCCCGTCCCTTTCAGGTTTGAAGGTCCTGTAGTTGATGGTCTCCGGCTTCTTTACCTCGCCGTGAGACCACTCCCGGATCCTCTCAGGAGAGGCAAGCCTTATCTTAAGGGCATCGAAATCCGTCGGATTCTTTGGTTTCTGAAACAAGGTGTAAATTTCTTCAGCCATAAAACTAATCACTCCCCCTTGTTCTTGTTTTCAAGAAGCTCCACGTCGAGGCCCAGGGCCTGAAGCTCCTTTATTAATACATGGAACGACTCCGGAACGCCCGGCTCCAGGGTCGCGTCCCCTTTTACAATGGCCTCATACATGCGCGCCCTTCCCGTAACGTCGTCGCTTTTGACCGTGAGGAACTCCTGGAGGGTATAGGCCGCCCCGTATGCCTCGAGAGCCCAGACCTCCATCTCTCCCAGCCTCTGGCCGCCGAACTGGGCCTTGCCGCCCAGCGGCTGCTGCGTGACCAGCGAATAGGGCCCGATGGAGCGGGCGTGCATCTTATCATCAACCAGGTGATGGAGCTTGAGCATGTACATCTGCCCCACCGTTACCGGCCGTTCAAAAGGCTCGCCGGTCCTGCCGTCGTGAAGGGTAATCTGTCCGCTCTGAGGCAGCCCGGCCTTCCCAAGCAGGTCCCTTATCTCTTTTTCCTTTGCGCCCTCGAAGACCGGCGTGGCCACATGCAGGCCAAGCGCCTTGGCGGCCCAGCCCAGGTTTGTCTCCAGTATCTGGCCCACGTTCATCCTCGAAGGAACGCCAAGCGGGTTCAGCACTATGTCCACAGGCGTGCCGTCCGGCAGATAAGGAAGGTCTTCCTCAGGAAGCACCATGGCCACGACACCCTTGTTCCCGTGCCGCCCCGCCATCTTGTCACCCACCTGTATCTTCCTCTTCATGGCCACATAGACCTTGACCACCTTATTTACGCCAGGGGGCAGCTCGTCGCCGCGTTTCACCCTGTCCACACGCTCATCATAGAGCTTTTCAAGGGACTTCACATACTGGCTGGCATCGGCGTTCAACTGCGCTATCTGCTCCTTGACGTAAGGGTCATCTATCTTGATCTTAAGGAGCTGGTCGTCCCTTACGGACATCACCATCTTCCGGGTCAGCTTTTTCCCCTTGGCGCAGATGATCTCCTTGCCGCGGGGCTCTTTCACGTCCTCGATCACCTTCTGTCCGGTAAGCAGGTCGCGGACCTTGCGGAACCTTTCATCCTTGACTATGCGTATCTCATCTTCCAGGTCTCTTTGCAGCCGGAGTATGTCCTCCTCTTCCAGACTCTTAGCGCGGACATCCTTTTCAATGCCCTTTCTGGACAGGATGAGCGCGTCTATAACGGTGCCCTCGATGCCCGGCGGGACATAAAGGCAGCTTTCCTTCACCTCTTCAGCCTTCTCGCCGAATATGGCCCGGAGGAGTTTTTCCTCCGCGGTAAGCTGGGTTTCTCCCTTTGGAGTGACCTTCCCGACCAGGATGTCTCCGGCCTTCACCTCGGCCCCTATCCTGATTATGCCGCTTTCATCGAGGTTCCTAAGCGCATCCTCGCCCACATTCGGGATGTCCCTGGTTATCTCCTCCGGGCCAAGCTTCGTGTCCCTGGCCTCGACGGTGAACTCCTCTATGTGTATGGACGTGTAAGCGTCTTCCTTCACGAGTTTTTCACTAAGCAGGATGGCGTCCTCAAAGTTGTAGCCGCCCCATGACATGAAGGCGACAAGGACGTTTTTCCCAAGCGCCAGTTCGCCCAGCTCCGAGGATGAGCCGTCGGCCAGTATGTCGCCGGCCTCTACCGTATCGCCCACGGAGACAATCGGCCTCTGGTTTATGAGCGTTGCCTGGTTGGAGCGGCGGAATTTTATGAGATTGTAGATATCCACACCACCGTCCACGGATTTTACGACTATCCTGGCGGCGGTGGCGGATTCCACTTCTCCAGCCCTTTTGGCTATTACCACCGTCCCTGAATCTCTGGCGACGGCGTACTCCATCCCGGTGCCCACCACCGGGGATTCCGGCTCCAGCAGAGGCACAGCCTGCCTCTGCATGTTGGAGCCCATGAGGGCCCTGTTGGCGTCGTCGTTCTCAAGGAACGGGATGAGGCTTGCGGATATGCCCACGATCTGCTTGGGGGATATGCCGATATATTCCACTTCCGCCCCGGACACTATCTTGAAGTCCGCCCCAATGCGCGCAAAGACCGTCTCGCCGGAAAGCCGGCCCTTCTCGTCTACCGGTGTATTGGCCTCGGCAATAACGTATTTCTCTCCCTCCACTGCGGAGAGATACTCTATCTTGTCCGTGACAGACCCGTTCTCAACCTTCCTGTACGGGGACTCTATGAACCCGTACTCGTTTACCTTCGCATAAGACGCAAGGGAGGTTATAAGGCCGATGTTCGAGCCTTCAGGGGTCTCAACAGGGCATATTCTGGCATAATGGGTAGGGTGCACGTCCCTCACCTCGAAGCCCGCCCTCTCCCTGGTAAGACCGCCCGGCCCAAGGGCCGAAAGCCTTCTTTTGTGGGTGATCTCCGAGAGCGGATTGGTCTGGTCCATGAACTGGGAGAGCTGGCTAGAGCCGAAAAACTCCTTCACGGCGGCTATTACCGGCTTCGCGTTTATAAGATCGTGAGGGGTAGCCTCCTCAAGGTCGGTAAGGGTCATCTTTTCCTTGATGGCCTTTTCCATCCTTACAAGCCCGATCCTGAACTGGTTCTCTATGAGCTCGCCTACCGCCCTTATGCGGCGGTTGCCCAAGTGGTCTATGTCATCTATCTCCCCTTTGCCTGCCCTCAACTGGAGGAGGTAGCGCACTATCTCTATGATGTCCTTATCGGTTAGCACCTGGGTTTCAAGAGGCACGGCAATACCCAGCCGCTTGTTTATCTTATGCCTGCCGACGGGAGAAAGGTCATACCTCTTCGGGTCGAAAAAGAGCCCGTTAAAAAGCTCCCTCGCGTCCCGGATGGTCGGCGGCTCTCCGGGTTTCAGTTTCTTGTATATCTCTATTAGAGCGTCTTCCCCGGTGGTGACCTTGTCGGTCAGCAGCGTGTCCCTGAGCGAAGGAAGATAGTGGATGTTGTCGATGAACAGGAGGTCCAGCTCCGGGATGCCCAGCTTGAGTATCCTCTCCAGGGAGTCATCGGTGATCTCCTCGTTGCTCTCCACTATGACCTCGCCGGTCTCCGGGTCAACGATATCTCTGAGGGTGATCCTTCCTTTAAGCTCTTTTTTGTGCAGCGGTATTTCGTTAATTCCGGCGGCATGGAGCTTTTTCATTGCCCCCCTGGTGATCTTTCCGCCTTCTTTTACGACAAGCTCCCCCGTCGCGGGTATCTCGATACTTTCGGGGGACCTCATGCCGATCATGACCTCGCTTACCACGCGGCCCAGTCTGCCCTCGCGGTTCGTGATCTTCTCGACGGGATAGAATATCTTCAGAAGGTCCTCATTGGAATAGCCCAAGGCCTTCAGCACAATGGTTGCCGGCAGTTTCTTCCGTCTGTCTATTCTCACATAGAGCAAGTCTTTTGAATCGAACTCGAAATCCAGCCATGAGCCCCTCGCCGGAATTACCCTGGCGGAGAACAGGAGCCTTCCGCTTGCGTGGGTCTTGCCCTTGTCGTGGCTGAAAAACACCCCGGCTGAACGGTGAAGCTGGCTTACGACCACCCTTTCGGTGCCGTTGATTATGAAGGTCGCCGTGTCAGTCATAAGGGGAATCTCCCCAATGTAGACTTCCTGCTCGCGCGCCTCCTTGAGCCGCTTCTGCTCGCCCATGGTCTCGAATATGTTGAGTTTGACCTTTATCTTGAGGGGCGCGGCATAGGTGATGCCCTTTTGCAGACAGTCCCTGGGGTTGAACTTGGGTTCACCCGCGTTGTAGCCCAGGTACTCGATGGATGCCGTCTCGTTGTAGTCCGTTATCGGAAAGACGCTCTTGAAGGCGGCCTGAAGCCCCAGTTCTCTTCTTTCCTCCGGCGGCACATCATTCTGAAGGAACTCCGCATACGAGGCGATCTGCGCCTCTATCAGGTGAGGGACCTGTATGATGGGCGGAACCTTGCCGAAATTCTGCCTGTCTCGTAAAATCCTTGCCATGCTTCTCCTTAGCTTGCTCTATATTTTCTGAAAAATTTATATGTGAGGGGGGTTTTATATTCCTTCTGAATTAAAGAAAAACCCCCCTCTCCAAAAACTAAAACCGGTTGCCCGTGAAAAAAGATAAAGTTAAATCTATTTCACTTCCACCGAAGCGCCCTGCTCTTCGAGTTTGGCCTTCATGTTGGCCGCCTCTTCCTTGGACACACCGGTCTTGACCGGTTTGGGCGCGGTATCGACAAGCTCTTTCGCTTCCTTAAGGCCAAGCCCGGTAAGCTCTCTTACCACTTTTATGACCTGGATCTTCTTGTCACCAGCGGAGGAAAGCATAACGTCAAAGCTCGTCTTCTCCTCTTCCGCGGGCGCTGCTGCTGCTCCAGCCGGCGCTGCTGCGACCGCCACGGGCGCTGCTGCGGTTACCCCGTAACGCTCCTCGAACTCCTTTATGAACTTGGACATCTCAAGGATCGTCATATTGTCTATAAACCCGAAAACTTCTTCCTTGCTGATCGCCATTTCCCTTAAAATCCTCCTTTATCAATCTTCAATTAAATTTTATTTTTCCTTTTTTCTTTTCAGGCTGCCTGCTCTTTTTCCTTCTTCGCCAAAAGAGCGCTAAACGCGTGTCCCATGCTTGCAACCGTCGCGTTCAGAGCGCCTGCCATCTTGGACGCGGGCGCGGAAAACGCGCCAGCCATCATGGACAGCAGCACCGGCCGCGCGGGAAGAGACGCAATGGACTTGAGCTCCGCAGCGTCCACCAGCTGGCCTTCAACAACCGCCGCCATGGGCTTCAGCTTCTCGTTCTTTGCCGAGTACCTGATTATGCCCTTCGCCACCGCAATCGGGTCTTCATACCCGATAGCCAGGCCTACCGGGCCCTCGAACTTGTCCTTGGCGCAGGCCATTGGAGTTCCTTCAGAGGCTATCCGGGCCAAAGTGTTCTTTACGATCTTGAAGCTTACCCCGTCAGCCCTCAGAGCCCCTCTCAGGTCGGTCAACTCCGCCACCGTCATCCCGCTGTACTGGGCGATGACAGCGCCCTTGACCCGGCCGAAATTTTCCTTAAGCTCTTCGAGCGCTTTTTGCTTCTCGCTTTTGTTCATATTCCTCCTTTCCCAGAGACCAGGAGAAAACAAAAAATTAAAGATCTTTTGTTTTTTGTCTCGGCAGGCAGCCGCTTCAACAAAACCCGCTGAAAGGGCATACCCTTCCTGCGGGAGCGGCCATTAAGAACTTAAAATTCGCTCACCTGCTGTCTCTGACAGATATAAATGACAGGCAAAAGCCCGTCTACTGCTTTCCAACCGCCGATACGTCCACCTTCACCCCAGGCCCCATGGTCGAAGTGATGGCTATCTTCTTCAGGTACTTGCCTTTCGATGTCGATGGTTTGGCCTTTACCAGCGAATCTATGGCGGTCATGGTGTTTTCCGCCAGAGCATCCTCGCTGAAAGACGCCTTTCCGACGATCATATGGATGTTGCCCGCCTTGTCCACCTTGAAATCGGACTTGCCGGTCTTGATGTCCTTCACCGCCTTGGCCACGTCGAAGGTGACCGTTCCCATCTTCGGGTTGGGCATGAGCCCCCTTGGACCGAGCAGTTTTCCAAGCTTGCCTACAAGCCCCATCACATCGGGGGTGGCAACCGCCGTGTCGAACTGGAACCAGCCCTGCTGTATCTTTTCAACCAGGTCTTCGGCCCCGACAACGTCGGCACCCGCATCGCGGGCCTCCTTCTCCTTTTCACCCTTTGCAAAAACGACCACGCGGACGGTCTTTCCTATCCCGTGGGGCAGGAGGACGGCGCCCCTCACCATCTGATCGCTCTTCTTTGGATCAACCCCCAGCCTTACCGCGATCTCCACGGTCTCATCGAACTTGGACTGGGCGTTTTTCTTGACGATGCCAACGGCTTCATTCAGGCTGTATTCCTTCTCTATGTCAAAATTCTTTAAAGCGTTCTCATATTTCTTTCCGCTCATGTCTTTCTTCCCCTTTACTCGGTCTCGACGCCCATGCTTCTGGCCGTCCCCTTTATCATCCGGACCGCGCTATCCAGAGAAGTCGCATTAAGGTCCGGCAGCTTTGTTTTTGCGATCTCCATGGCCTGAGCGTCGGTGAGTTTGCCCACCTTGTCCTTTCCGGCAGTTCCAGAGCCCTTAAGGATTCCCGCAGCCTTTTTTACCAGCTCGCTGGCGGGGGGCGTTTTCAGAACAAAAGTAAAGGTCCTGTCCGTATAGATCGTAAGGACTACCGGGACTACGGTGTCACCCATAGGCGCGGTCTGCGCGTTGAAGGCCTTGCAGAACTCCATTATGTTTACCCCATGGGGGCCCAGGGCCGGCCCCACTGGGGGAGCCGGATTGGCCTTGCCGGCGGGTATCTGAAGCTTAACCATAGCAGCCACATCTTTTTTTGCCATTTTTACCCGATCCTCCTAGAATCATCTGCACAAACTGTAAAAGATATTAAGGAAACAAAAACCTCATTTAGCATTTTTTTATTCCGCCCCTCAGGACTTTTCCACCTGGAAGAAATTGAGCTCCACGGGGGTCTGCCTGCCGAAGATGCTGACCATGACCTTGAGCTTGCCGTGGTCCATGTCCACTTCCTCCACGTAACCGTTGAAGTTGGTAAAAGGCCCGTCTATTATCCTGACCACGTCGCCCTGCTCGAACTGCATCTTCACCTGGGAAGTGACACCCTTTTCAAGCTGCTGGACTATCATCTCCACTTCTTCCTCGTCAACAGCCACGGGCTTGGTGCCGCCCACGAAGCTTGTGACGCGCGGGATGCTCTTTATCAGGTGCCAGGTCTCGTCGTTGAGCTCCATCTCGACCAGTATGTAGCCTGGGTAGAACTTCCTTTCCGCTTCCTGCTTTTTCCCGGATTTAAGCTGGATGATCCGTTCGGTGGGTATCATGACCTTGGATATCTTGTCTTCCATCCCCAACCGCTTCACCTTGTCCTCCACCGAGGTCTTCACCTTCTCCTCGAAACCGGAGTACGTATGCACCACATACCATTTTTTCGCCACTTTCTACCTCAGGATGGCCTGGATAAGCCGCGAAAGGATCAGGTCCACTACCCCCAGAAACACGGACATTATCAGCACCGATATTATTACGACTTGTGTCGAGCCCAAAAGCTCGCCCTTCGAAGGGAAGACCACTTTCTTCAGCTCGACCCTGACTTCATATAGGAACTGCTTAAGTTTCTGCATAAGTTTTACCTAATTACAAAAACCCCCTCCAAAGATTTGGCAGGCCAGGAGGGATTTGAACCCCCAACCCTCGGATTTGGAGTCCGACGCTCTGCCGTTAGAGCTACTGGCCTTGCTTTTAACAAAACCCATAATTAAAAAGCTTTCCCGTCCTCAGGCCTTCGTCTCTTTGTGCGAAGTGTGCTTCCTGCAATGCCTGCAATACTTGCGCATCTCAAGCTTGTCAGGCGTGTTCTTCTTGTTCTTCATCGTGGAGTAGTTCCTGTTCTTGCACTCCGTGCACTGCAAAAGAAGTATGGTTCTCATTGCGTATTATCCCCTTTTATTCCCGTATCTCTGTAACTACGCCTGCGCCCACCGTCCTGCCGCCTTCCCTGATGGCGAACCTGAGCCCCTCATCCATGGCGACGGGCGTTATCAGATCCACAAGGAAGGTAACGTTGTCTC
>JAKAJM010000037.1 GCA_021813765.1 Nitrospirota bacterium | reverse complement strand
CCGGGGTGATCGAATGGATGTGCGGGTTTTTGTAAATGTATTTGCCGTCGTCCCAGTTGACAAACCCGTTTTGAAGCGTGCGCAGATAGACCAGGAAAGCGGCTGCCGCCGCCATCCCCCCAAGCAGATATTCTGTGCGACTAGGCTGCTCATTTTTCATATCACCGTCTATTATAAACATTCCAAATCAACGAATTGAAAGCATTTCTTCCGTGTGTTTTTTCACGCGTCCAAAAAATTTTCTGTTTTTTTCGTTTGTTATCTTTTCTGAGCTGGAATATTGGTGAAATCGCGCAATCTTTTTGGGGATTTCACTTGCATAATTTCCCTTTCAAATAAAAAATTCAAATTTATCAGCTACTTATAAATATTAATAACCTCGGGCATATTAATTGCTTTCAGATGAACGGGCTGGATGCATATCCAATTAAGAAATTGGAGTACGAACAGATGGAAAGTATAGGCAAATCATTATTTAATGGGGCCCTTGGGAAAATGAAGGCAAAAGAATATGCGAAATTCAAAATAGCGTTATTTAGCGCAGTTCTTTTCCCTTTTATTTTTTGTAGCCAGGCCCGGGTCTATGGATTCACAGTCTATTATCTTTACAAACTGGCGAATTTTTCGGGTGGAATCCCCTATGGTTTCGGCACCCAGCTTGCACTTGACCAGAATACCGGTGAGGTCTATGTCCTGGACCCGTCCCGTGGTGGTGTGAACATATTCAATACCCACGGGATGGAGACGTACAAGTTCGGGGATGACACCAATTTGGGTACCATTACCAGCCTTGCGGTGGACAAAAAAGGAAACATGTTCATCCTCTCTTATGTGGGCGGCTACTACTCGCTTGACTTCTGCAACTACAGGGGTGAGCTGGAGCATACCATAAAGCTCAGCGGTTTGCCGTGGTCCAGTGCGCAGTTCAAGCCTAACAAGGTAATTCTTGTGGGGGGGAGGCTTTATCTGGTGGACATGGTGGACCTTTATGTTGCCCAGATAGATAAAAATGGCGCGTGCCTGAAGACCTGGGATCTGAACAAGATCTGCGGCTGGGACAAGATGAAGGGGTTCGCCCCGGGAAGTGTGAGCGCCTTCGGTTTCGCCATAGACAGGGAGGGCAATATGTATTTTACCGTCCCCACATCTTTCAGGGCCTACAAGGTCACGCCTGATGGCAAGGTGTATGGTTTCGGTCATGGCGGCGATGGGCCTGGAGCGTTCGGGGTCGTGTCCGGCATAGCCGTGGACGACAAGGGGTACATTTATGTGGCGGACCGCCTCCGCTGCGTCATCCTCATTTTCAGAAAAAACCTCCAGTTTCTCAGGGAATTTGGCAACCGCTCCTACGCCGCCGGCGGGCTGATAGTGCCGACTGACCTTGTCGTCGCAAGGGACGGGACGCTTTACGTATCCGAGGGCGGCAACAGCGGTGTTGATGTCTTCAGGATGGGCTATGACTAGGCGGGCGTCTTTAAAAATTTTCCGCCTGTTAATGAAAGGAGGTGATCGCGCAAATATAAACGCGTAATAAGTTTGCCGCCTGGCAACCTGGCTGGCGGCAAGTGGTCCCCCCGGGAACAAAAAAGAAGCAGACAGGCCGGGGGATAGGACAGGAGATCTAAGCTCCTAAAAAACCGAAAATCAGGGGGAATATTAATGAAAGCAGCAAGAATCGCAATAATCCTCATGGCAGCGGCCCTGCTCGTCTTCGGGCTCTCCGGCGCGGCCTTCGCCTTCCATAACGGCGGCGTCGGCTTCTGCGAGGGCTGCCATACGATGCACAACTCGGTTACCACGGGCACTGTGCCTACGATGAGCCCGGGAATGACCAGCAACAGCGGTGTTACAGGCTGGACCGGCACCGGTTATGGCGCCGGCGCGGCGTTGAACACAAATACCGCCTATGACACCGCTGGCGGCGTTGCCGGAAACGGCGAAAACCAGTACCTCTTGAGAGGTTCCGACCCCAGCTCCACCTGCCTCAACTGCCACGCGGCGAACAGCTCCACTCCGCTGTTCTTCCAGGAGATGAGCGACGGCACCGCCAATGTCGGTTCGGTTCAGAACCCCGGTGGTGACTTTGAGTGGGTAAGGACGAGCTATACCTATACCCTGGTCAACCCGGACAACTCCACCTCTGTGGCCACCTCACACGGCTGGAACCACGGCCACAAGATCGTGGCCGAGGACTTCGGCCTTGGATGGAGCACCGGCTTTACCAACCTCGTAAGCGCACCCGGCAGCTCCGTCGTAAGCGGCGGGCAGGCATACCCGGCCAGCGACCTGGCCTGCAACTCCTGCCACGACCCGCACGGCAGAAGCACGGTCAAGGGAAACGGCGCCATAATAGGCAGCGGCTCTTTTGGCGATTCCGGTTCGGTAGCTTTGTCCGGCGGCGCCAAAGGGGTGTATGGCACATACAGGCTCCTCGCAGGGCCTGGCTATGACCCGGGCGGTGTGACCAATCCTGGTTACGACAACACCACCAGCAACGGCAACTCCAGTGTTGCGGGCTTCCCGCTCCAGGCGGGCGTTACCACTCAGGGATGGGGTATCGGCAACATGACGTACCTCTACGGCGGTACTTATGACTCTACCGCGAATGTCAACGGCATAGGCGCCGTTGCCGCGGGCACCGACGCCGGCGGTTGGGCGGAGAACGACGCGACCAACCAGCAGCACAACGTGTACGGCACCGGCTTCTCGCATTTCTGCGCCAACTGCCACAACAAGTTCCTCCAGGAAGGCGGCACGACCGGCGATGCTTCACATAAGCACCCGTCTCCTGGCCACATGGACACGGTCGGCGTGAACTACGACGACTATGCCGGCACCGGCTCCTTCGGGACCAATAGCACTCCTTACTGGGGCCTCGTTCCTTTCGAGGTTGACTCCAACTGGGGCAACACCGGCGGCACCGCGGAGTGGAGCGCTTCTACTTACAAAAACGACACGACTTCGAACACGCTGAAGACAAACAGCGCGGTGCAGACGGTCGTATTCTGCCTTACCTGCCACAGGGCGCACGCGAGCGCGTTCGACCATGACACCAGGTGGGACACCTACGCCACGTTCCTTTCGAACTCTTCCGCTCTGATGTCGGGCACTCTGATAAGCAGCATGGGCTCCATCACGAACGTGATAGACAAGGCCTACTACGGCTCCACTATCATAACCGGTGGTCCTGCAGGCGTGTACCAGAGGTCGCTTTGCAACAAGTGCCACGTGCAAGACTAGTTTTTTGCTCGGTCAACGCCGGGGAAGCATGACCGGCTAGGCACAGAGAGGGGGCCGGCGAAAACCGGCCCCCTTTTTTTGGTGAGGGCCAAAGTGGGCATTTGACCATGGACAAGACCATCAATATAATAAGTAGTCCGCGTTTTCAGTCTCTATTTTGGGGAGGTCGGGATTTTTTGCTGAAGCCTGTTGTTGCCTTCCTTGCAACCGTCATTCTGTCGTTGCCGGCAGGCTGTCAGTTCGGGCCTGAGCGGCAACTGACGCCCGCCCTCTCAACCAATGGAGAAGTTTACGTATACATGTCGCCTTTCTCCGTTGATGCCCTCGGCTTGAGCTTCAGCCTTAACGGGGTCTACGCCGTGATGAATGACGGGCTGGAGTTTCCGCTTAAGCTCCGCATGGCAAATTTTGGGGCGGTTCCCGATGCAAGACAAAGGCTTGTCGCATGGGGTGTCCTGCCGCCCGGCCGTTATTCCGGATTTGCTTTCAAGGTGAAGGGGGCAAGCCTGAGAAATGCGGATGGGAGTAAGGCAGACCTGCTTGCTCCAAAAAAACGTGTGAACGCAGCCTTCCCTTTTATGGTCGATGGGAAAAAGGCAGTGGTCATCTCAATGAAGCTTGATTACGAAGATGCCGTTAAAGGCGGGTTTTCCTTCGCGCCGGCGTTCAGTTTGAAGGTTCCTGTCAAACCTGTCGATGCGCTGCTGGGCTATGCCGTAAACTACGGCTCAAACGACATAACCATCTTTGACAAAGCCGCAATGAAGGTCACAGGCGTCATACCAACCGGCGCAGGCCCGGTATGCATGGTGCTGAACCGGAGCCTTGAAAGAGGGTACGTCTCACTCTCCAGAGAGGACGCCATCGATGTCATAGACATGGTCTCCGGGGCCATTATAGGCCGGATACGCCTGGACCCCGGTGACGCCCCGACGGGGCTGGCGCTCACACCGGATGGAAAGACCCTGCTTTCCGCCAATTCCGGCTCCAATACGGTAAGCGTGATAGACCCCTTGAATTATGTTGAGGTGAGCCGGATAAAAGTCGGCACGCAGCCGACCGCCATCTTCCTGGACAGGCCGGGGACAAAGGCCTGGGTTCTCAACTATTTCTCAAATACCATATCCATAATAGACATAGCCTCGGGCGATGTGGCCGCCACTCTGACGACCGACCTTTCGCCAATCAGGGGGGCGTTCAGCAGGAACAACGAAAAGTTTTATCTTATAAACGAGGGTTCACCGTACCTGACCACTATTGACACCGCCACGCTGGGGACCGTCCAGAAGCAGCTTACGGGCATGGGCATGAGGGCGATAAAAGTGGACACCAACACGGACCTCATCTACATAGCCAAAAGAGGAGACCCTGACATAGAGGTTTACAACCCTTTCACCCTCATGCCTCAGGACTATATAAAGGAAGGCGGAGGGCCGGACTATATGACGATAGACGGAGACGAAAATAACCTCTGCGTGGCGGACCCTGTTGAAAACGCCCTCTTTTTCATAAATCTCTCAAGCAGGAAAATGATTTCAGGGATAGACGTGGGCATTGATCCTGTCTGGATCAGCATGGCCGGAGAGAGATAGCGCGGGCGCTGTGACCAGAGGGGGCAGACATCGGCAGGCAAAGAGGGGACGGGCAGGGTTGGCCCCGGCTTGCATACGCGCCGTTTTACAGGCGATCTTCCTGGCAATTTTTTTTTTAATCGGGGCAAAGCGGACGCTTGCGTATCAGGCCTCCATGCGGTTTGATTATGAGGTCACCACATCGAAGACCACCGACCTCACCACCGGCAGCGTTTCTGAATCCAGGCTGGCTTCTTTCGACCAGCTTTACACTTTTGATATCTCAAGGGCGATATACCCTCACCTGATGTTCGATGGGGGTGCGACCTTCATAAGGAACATGGACAAAAACGAGCCGGGCGGCGGCCCCTCCGCAACGTCGACATCCGATTCTATCAGGCCTTACGCGCAGCTCTCCCTGGACGCGAGGCCTTTCGTCGCCAGCCTGCAGTTCACCGAAAACAGGACTAAAACCGGATATTCCGGCTCACCGTCCTCCACCGTCGTACAGGACAGCTATCTGGCCAATTTTCAGTGGACCCCCTATGGGCTTCCGCCCTTGCAGTTGTCATATGACAAATACCACACATATGATCCTGCCCACGTCCAGACGGACATCGTAAATGACACATTGAGCTTTTCCACTTTCTATAACCTCCTGCCGAATCTGCATCTGGGCTATCAAGGCAGTTACGGGATATTTACGAACAACCTGAGCCAGGTGACCAACAAGGACCTCAGTAATGCCGTTCAGGCAGGCTTTTCCACCCATGGCAGCCGCTCCCATATGAACGTCGCCTTTGGGGCCAGCACGGACAGGCTCACAACAGAGACAACCGTGCAAAGCAGCGGGCTTGTCTATTTTCGGGTGATCCCTCTGGACGCCTATTCGCTGGGGCCGGACACCGTACCGGCAACGGCCACCATATTTCAGCAAAGCGCCTATGACACACAGAATGAAAACCAGGGTTTAATAGACGGCAACACGAGCGCCGCCGCCGTCTCAAAAAACGGGGGCACCATCAACATAGGCACTGGGGGAAATCCAAGCCCCAACGGCTCTCTTGTTTACTCTTACCATATGGGCATCGAATTCCAGAACAACCCGGCCGCAAACTCTTTTTTCGTGTACGTTAATGACCCGAACAGCCAGAACCTGGGCGACATCCAGAATTTCTTTCCTGACTCCGCTTTTTCATGGGCTGTCTACACAAGCAGCGACGGCCGGACCTGGGTGCCTGTCACCCTGGCAGCGCAGGTCTCTTACCAGACGATAGACCCTTTTGGACACCCCGCCTCCGGGTTCGAGATAGACCTGCCGGCCGGCATAAGCGCGGGATGGGTGCAGATCGTGGTATCGCCGCTTTCCAACCAGGCCGTAATCGGAGTTCCCCAGCAGTTGAAGACGGACCTCGCCACGATATCGGTGACGGAGGTAAGCGTTTTTGATCGAAGACCGGTGCAGCAGGTGCAAAGCGTCACGCAGAATTCGTCGGCCCAGTTCATGAGCATCGGTTACAGCAGAATTATCCTCCAAAACCCGGACCTGGTCTTCAGCGCGTATTACACGGCCAACTCGGGCGGCACCTCCAGGTTCATGGCCGGCTATCTGGCCTCCATAGGCCTGAACCTCCAGCAAACCTTCAAGTTATCCAAGACCCTTACCGGCACGGCCTCGTTCTATACCCAGGAGGGCAGGAATGAAAAATCCGGCGCGACGGGCATATCCCTTGTCTATAATACCGGGCTTACATGGGTGCCCCTGCCGACGTTAAGGAGCAGCGTGGTTTACACCGGCACATCCACATTCAGCAAGGGGCCGTTTTCACAGGCGAACTCTGTCTTTCTGGACAATACGGCCCAGCTCTACCATGGGATAAACGTGTATCTGAACGGAGGCAGCAATTTTCCCGTCGGCGCCAGCCCTTCCTACCTTTACAGCGTCGGCGCCGGTATCACGCCTTATCATACGGTGAATCTGTCTCTGGGTTATTCTGAGAACATACAGCAAAACGGGTACTCAACGAAAACGGACAACGTTTCCATTACCTATTCCCCTTTCAGCAACCTCTTTGTGAGCTCTTCCGTCTCTCAGGTGATCGCTTCAACTGCAACCAACACAACAACGGGCTATAACATCGGGTGGTCCCCGCTGCAAGGGGGCATTCTCCAGCTGAGCTTCGGCTACAATCAGACAAATGGGTACGGAACGAACGAGTCCAAGGAACGGAGCATATCAACCGGCATGAGCCTGAGGATCACGCCTACCGCTTTCCTGGATGCCTCTTACACGTTATTTAGGAACGAGTACCCTGCCTTGATAAACTACAGCGATTCGCTTTTCGTGGAGTTCAGGAAACAGTTATGAACATGCCGATACACCATGCGTTTGGCATGTTGAATTTTTAATTTTAGTTATGTTACTATCCATGCGTCTATGAATTTCATATTTAATGGCAATCAGTCGTTCTTCGGGAACAAGACGGTCTTGAGAACCTCTTTTCTTGCCTTTGTCCTGCTGCCTATGCTGGTTCTTGCATCAAGCGCCGGGGCGATGCAATCCGGCAAATCCCCGGTCAGTCCGCAGCCGCTTTCCGGTCCGCGAGCCAAGAGCGCAGCAGTTATCGCGAATGGCCCGTCCGGCAAAAGTCAGACAAGCGCAGCCGCAAAAAGTAAAAGCGCCCCGCGGGCACTTCCTGTGATCGATGGCGAAGAGGCCATGGCCACGGTGGCAGGAGACCCCATTACGGTCAGGCAGTTCGACATGGTCCTGGCCCAGCTCCACTCCAGTCTGAGCAACAAAGAAAAAGGCAAAACGGTCACCGCGAAGCGCATAAATTATGCCGGGGTGCTTGACAGGCTTATAAATGTCAGCCTTGCCGACCACGAGGCAAGGGTCATCGGCTTTGACCAACTTCCCGAGGTGAAAAGGCAGGTGAAGGCCTACTCGAAAATAGCGCTTGCCAGCATGGTTACCCCGGGCCCTATGACCGGCGTTAAGCCGGATCCCGCATTTGAGAGGCACGTGTACATGGAGCTGGTCAAGGAGTACAAGCTGCAGTCGGCTGTCTTCGAGATCAAGGAATTTGCCCAGCAAATTCAGAGCAAGCTTTCGCTAGAGAAGTCTCTGAACGAACAGAAAAACGCCATAGACCTATTGAACAGCTGGGCAAGGAGCGTACGTCCGGGGGAGGATTTTGATAAAGTCGTAAAGGAAGCAACAAAAAAAGGCATGGCGGTTGCCAACCTGAAAGGCTATTATGTAAAGCCCGAAAAGATGCCGCCTTATGTCGTCGCGGTCCTGAACAAAATGAAGGTTGGGCAGACGAGCCCGATGCTTGCGGCCGGAGTAAACAGGTATGTGCTTCTTAAGCTTGTCGGCATCCGTTACCCGAAGGGGGACAAGAAGGCCATGGCGCAGGCAAGGCAGATTGCGCTCAATGCCGCGATTGCCAACGGCAAAAATGAATTTCTCTCAGGGCTGGTTAAAAAATATATCGTCCCGCATTGGTCCGTTATTCAGGAAATGGGCAAGATAAATTACACATCCAAGGGGTTCGACATACATAAGTATTTTAAGGACAAGCGGGTCTTGGCCGTCGTCAAGGGGGGGGAGCCTGTAACGGTCGGCGATCTGGCGAAGGCCATAGACAAGCATTTCTACCACGGCCTCAACAGCACGACCAATCAGGAGGTCATCAAGGTCATAAACGTTCTCCTGAGCTCCATCTTCCAAAAACGGGCGCTCATGCAGCAGGCCATTAGCGAAGGGCTGCAGAATAGCAGCGCATATAAGGACTCGGTCCGCGACTATGAAAATACGCTCCTTTTTGGTTTGTTCATGCAGAAGGTGGTTGAGCCGGGGGTGAAGGTGCGTCTCGCGGATGTCACGGGCTATTACAAGAAGCATAAGTCTGATTACTCTACAGATGAACGGATGAGGATCAGGGTATTGGCCTTCAAGAAAAAGCAGAACGCTCAAAATGCGGTCTCCATGCTCAAAAGCGGCGATGAATTCCACTGGGTAAAGGACAATGCTCAGGGGCAGGCCCCAAATGGTGAAAAAAGTCTGGTGGATTTCGGCAATAGCGCTATTGATGTTAAGGACCTTCCGCCGGATGCCAGGGCTGTTCTGAAGGGGGCGAAAACCGGGGACGTCAGGTTTTATGAGGGGGCTGTTAAAACAGCGAAGGAAGGGAAGATGAAAAAGCGCTTTTATGCCCTCTATATCGAAAAAGAATTCCCCCCGGTGCCAAAACCCTTTGACCAGGTGAAGGCCGGCATACTTAAGAAGCTTTTTGAGAAGCAGTATATGAAAGAGGCGAACAAGTGGTTTGCCAAGCTCAGGAAGGCGTACGCAGTAAAAATATATGACACGTCCCTATAGGCCTGGCGCGCAGGGCAGTGCAATAAGCGATAAACCATAAAAGGATCGGTGGTATGCTTCATATGAAAGTCAAATCCAGGTTGCTGATATTGACAACCCTTTTCGTGCTATCGGGGAGCTTCCTGTTTTTTGTGCCAGGAAGCGGGGCAGCGTGGCATTTCAAGCAAAAAGGCTGCCTTGACTGCCATAAGAAGTTCGATAAGAAATACCTTTCATTGACATACCTCCACCCCGGCATCAAAAAGCAAAACTGCGAGGAATGCCACATGAGGCATGGCCTCGTGCCCGTGCTGCTGCTCAAGGCGCCGGGCAACGAGCTGTGCCTGCAATGCCATAACGCAAAGAAACTCGGCATTAACAAGAAATTTGGGCATGCTGCCGCGCTGAATGGGCGGTGCACTTCCTGTCATAGCCCGCACGGGTCCAATTACGATCATCTCCTTAAAGCTAACGGCGATGAGCTGTGTTTTCAGTGTCACAAACGTGACCAGTTCACCAAGACGGACCAGCATCCGGCTCTCAAGTCGCCGGGCTGCGCCGCCTGCCATGAGCCGCATGGCGCTGATAATGCCAATCTTCTCAAAACGGCGCCGGGCAAGCTTTGCCTTTCCTGTCATGACGCTACAAACGCTCAGTTCAAGAAGGCACACGACGGCTATCCCGTGGAGAAATCCTCATGTGACATATGCCACAACCCGCATTCTTCATCTGATCAGTATCTGCTCAAGACGAGCGTTCACGACCCTGTCATCAAAGGGCAGTGCAACGAATGCCATGACGCGCCCGGCTCAAAGGCGCCTTTCGTTGTCAAGAAGACCGGCAGCGCGCTTTGCTACAAATGCCATAAAAAAGCAAAGTTGGCGGCTGGCGGAAAGGTCGTCCACGAGCCTTTCGGCGAAGGCCTGTGCCTCTCATGCCATGACCCGCACGCTTCAGAAAACGCGGAGCTCACTGTAAAGGGCGGTAACGCGCTATGCCTAGGCTGCCATAAGGAGCAAGGTAATTCGTCGCCTGATGCCCACGCGCCCCTTAAAAGCAAAGGAGGATGCCTCTCTTGCCATCTGCCCCACTCTTCCAAAAACGGCAATCTCCTTATATTTAAAGGCGCGCAGATGTGCTATTCCTGCCACGCCAAGGAGAAATCCCTGAAGGTTAAATATATACATTATCCCTTTGAAAAGGGCATGTGCACCAAGTGCCACGACCCGCACGGATCGTATACGCTGCTTAGGGCGAGATTGGACAGCCTGTGTTATTCCTGCCACGCTAACGCCAGGCAGGCTTTCCAGAAGGCCATCGTGCACGATCCGGTAGCGAAGGCCGAATGTGATGCGTGCCATAACCCTCATGGAGCGGACTATAAGGACCTCCTTAGCGCGAGCGGCGCAAAGCTGTGCTCCAAGTGCCATGCCGCGTTTATGAAACAAGAGGCAGTAGGCGACAATCATATGCCGTTCGATGACGGCCTCTGCCTGAAATGCCACGACCCGCATGCAAGCAATATAGACGGCATGCTTACCGGCACACAGCGCGAGATCTGCGCAAAATGCCATGCACCAATAGAGTCCGGCATCGAAAACGGCGTAAGCAGCCACGAGCCTGTAGCCAAGGGACATTGCACGAAGTGTCATGACCCGCACAAAACCAGGCTGCCCAAGCTGCTTGTGGCGCAAAGCCCGGGTCTGTGCCTGAGCTGCCATAAGGGGATTAGCAGACTTGTGCAGGGTAAAAATGTGCACCCGCCGGCCACGGGGGACTGTCTGAGGTGTCATAAGGCCCATTCCTCCACGCAGCCTGGGCTTATATCGGGCAAGTCTGTGCAGGCCCTTTGTTCGTCTTGCCATAATCTTACTGATCAGCGGTTCAGCCAGGCGCATATCGGCATCAGCGCAACAAAAATGCACTGCGACAGCTGTCATGACGCGCATGGTTCGGCAAAAGATCCGAAATTCTTCAAGAAATACGAGCACCCTCCCTTCGAGGCACGCGATTGCGGACAGTGCCATATAGTGGTGAAGAAATGAAAGGAGCAGGGACAGAAGTGAGGCTCTTCAAGGTATTGCTGTTCTCTATAGCTGTTGGGCTCTTTTTGGCCGGTACGGTCGTTGCCCGCGCCGATGACGGCAGTCTTCTTCTTAAGCCTGATGCGAGAGAGAAGGTATGCCTGGGCTGCCACACCGATATCGCCGGCCAGCTAAAAGACGCTGACGTCCATTCAGTCATAAAGCAGGGCGGAGACTGCACGGTTTGTCATAATCCGCACACGTCCAATCATGGAAAACTACTGGCCTCCAACGTCAAAAAGCTCTGTTTTAAATGCCATCCGGACAGCGTCCCGGCCGACGCGAAGAGCATACATAAGCCCGTTAGCGAAGGCAACTGCATAATCTGCCATGACCCGCATGCTTCGAATAATCCGTATCACCTTCTGAAAGCTGGCAATGACATCTGTTTTCAATGTCATAAGGGCAAGGAGAAGGAGATATCGCAGGTCAAGTACAAGCACTGGCCGGTGGACAAAGGATGCACCAATTGTCATTCGCCGCACGGCTCGGCGGCGTCAAAATACCTTCTTAAGGAGCCTGTGCCAGCGTTATGCATCGGATGCCACAAGCTGGACAATCCCGAAGTGGCGAAGCAACATGATGGATATCCCATGCAGAATGCCAAGTGCACCTTGTGCCATAACCCTCATGGGTCTAACCAGCCGGGCATTCTGTATGACAATGTGCACCCGCCCATGGCTGCAAGATTGTGTGATCAGTGCCATGACGGGAAGGACTCACCGACTCCGTTTAAGACCAAGAAGGACGGATACAAACTTTGTGCGCAGTGCCACGCCAACAGGATCAACGGCATCATGTCCAAAGACCTGGTGCACCGGCCGCTACTCAGCAAGCAAGGCTGCACGACCTGCCACAGCCCGCATGCATCGCCTCAGAAATTCATGCTGAGGGCCCCGATGAAAGTGTTGTGCGGGAAGTGCCATCCCGATACGATCGCGCGTCAGGAGAGATCCAAAACGAAACACAAGCCAGTTCTGGACGGGGATTGTATCGCGTGCCATAACGCGCATTCCTCAAACTATGCTTTCCTGATCAATCAGCCAGCAGTGGCAAATCAGCCCTCCAACAAGCCTATGGACTGGCCGACCGTGGTAGATAATCTTTGCGGCACATGCCACAACTATCAGCAGCACTCGACGCACCCCGTAGGGACCAAGGTAGTGGACCTGAGGAACAAAAACATCCGCGTCCAGTGCCTCTCCTGCCACAGGGTCCACGGGACTAACAATAAATACATGCTTCATTTCTGGCCCATTACGACCATGTGCGTACAATGCCATAAGGAGTACAGGAGATGAGGAAGGTGAACTGGAAAGCCCTCTGGGTTGTCTTAATTGCCGCCGTCATTATGCTGCCCGTAAGGTCCTTCGGGGCAGTTGTCTCGCAGTTTATTCCGGACATGTCCATATATTCAACTCACAAGGGCGGGCTAAACAAGCCTGAGGGAGTTGCCTGCAGTTCCGTCTATGATGACATAGTAGTTGCGGACACGGGCAATGGCAGGCTCATGAAGTACACTTTCATAAACGGGAAGGTCACGTCGCAAAAAGAGTTGCACCCGCGCCAGTTAGTTTATCCGTCTGAGCTCCAGATGAATTCCAAGGGAGAGATATTTGCTCTGGACAGAAAGCTGCGCCGCATTGATCGCCTGTCGCCGGATGGTAAATTCGAGGGTTTTGTCAATTCCACCGGAGCGCCGTCCGCGTCTTCCATAATCCCGGAAAGCTTCAAGATAGGTGCTAACGATGATATCTATATCCTGGACATATTTGGAGCAAGGATCATCGAAACCGACCCCAGCGGTAAATATTTAAGGCAGATGGCGCTTCCCAAAGGCGCAGGGTTCATCACCGACTTGGCCCTGGCCAACGGTAAAATTCTCCTTCTGGACAGCGCAAAGGCAGATGTGTACATTTCTTCTGCGGACGGCACCTCCTTTGTTCCTTTGATTAAAAACATGCGCAAATATCTCGATTTTCCCTCTTACATTACATATGACGATGGCCTGATATATGTGGTAGACAAGAATGGCGGAAGCATTGACCTGTTCGGAATGGACGGATCTTTTCATGGGCGTCGTGCGGGTCTCGGATGGAGCGAGGGGCTGTTATACTTCCCCGGACAGCTATGTGTGGAGGGCGACGGCTATGCCGTTATCACTGACAGAGAAAATAACCGGGTACAGATATTCAAGATAGTGAATACTGCTTCCTGAGGCTTTTTACAGGCCGCACAAAGACCTTGCATGGGAAGAACTAGGGATAGCAAGATAGTCGTGGTCATGCCCGCGTATAATGCGGCCTCCACGCTATTGAAGACTTACACGGATATACCTAAGGAGTGGGTGGACGAGATAGTCCTGGTGGACGATTTCAGCCGGGACAGGACGGTAGAGGTAGCAAAATCCCTCAATTTGAAAGTGATTGCCCATTCTTACAATATAGGATACGGCGGCAATCAGAAGACGTGCTACTTGGAGGCCCTTAAGGACGGGGCTGATATTGTAGTGATGTTGCACCCGGACTATCAGTATGATCCACGCATCATCCCTGACCTTGTCAAGCCGCTGCTGGAGGGGGAAACGGATGCCGTTTTTGCCTCCAGAATGCTCCATAAGCCGCTTTCCGGTGGGATGCCGATTTACAAATATATTGCCAACAAGACCCTTACCTTTATCGAGAACCGGGCCATGGGCCTCAGCCTTTCCGAGTACCATACCGGTTACAGGGCATACGGCCGGAGAGTTCTCGAAAGCATCCCTTTTCTTTACAATTCCAATGGTTTCGTCTTTGACAACGAAATCATCGCTCAGCTTTTACATTTCGGATTCAGAATCAAAGAGATACCCGTTAAGACACATTATGGCGTCGACTCATCATCTGTCGGTTTTTTATCGAGCGTCAGGTACGGCTTTGGTGTGCTTCGAACTATTATCAGATACAGGCTCCATAAATCCGGGGCAAGGAAATACAATTTTCTGGAAAAGAAGCGGTGAAACCGGCTGCGGGCTCCTGCCCTCTTTGCGGCCACGAATCCACGTCCGCCTATAAGAACGGAAAATTCCGCTTTCCAAAAGATATTGGAGCGGGAAGGCTTTGTAGATGCAATTCTTGCGGCCTTGTCTTTCAAAACCCCATCCCTGACGATCTCTCGGGTTTTTACGAGGCTTACAGGGGCGAGGAGGGGAAACGGTTCCTGAACGAAGTTGAAACTATCGTAAAGTTTTTCAGGCGGCGCAGGGCCGTGGCCATAAACGGGCTTTTCGCTCGTCCTGGCAGAGTTCTGGATATAGGCTGTGGCAGAGGACAAATGCTTCAAGAGCTGAGATCAATGGGATGGGAGTGTTTTGGCACGGAATTCCCAGGACAGGCTGCAAAGGGCTTGCCTTTTAGAGTTTATGACAGCGACCTTGTGGATTTACACCTCCCTGGGGAGTCATTTGACGCGATTACGTTATGGCATGTCTTTGAGCATTTAAAGGACCCTTTTTCAGCCCTGGCGGAGATAGGCAGAATACTTAAGCCCGGGGGACTGCTTGTCATCTCGGTCCCCAATATAGACAGTCTGCAAGCCATGATCTTCGGGGAAAACTGGTTACATTTGGACCTGCCGCGGCATATTTATCATTTCAGCCCGCCATCTCTTTCCCGGGCCTTGGAAAAAAAAGGCTTCATTATCGAGGATTGGAGGCATTTTTCTGCCGAATACGGCATGTCTGGGACAATTCTTAGTCTTGGCGCGGTGATGACCGGGAAAGGGCCTGATTTCTTCAATGCTTTGCGCAGGGGGAAAAGAATCTGGACATACGGCATTTTCGTTTACTCAATATTAATGGCGCCATTTGCCGCCGCCTTTTCAACCCTGGAGGCGCTTTTAAAAAAGGGGGGGGAAGTAATAGTCCTCGCGCGAAAATCCGGGGGCAGCCTTGGGTAAGAAAAAAAAATGGTTCATGCCCCTTATCCTTTTTTTGGTTGTTGGGGCTGCATACGCTAACAGCCTCTCCTCGGGTTTTGTCTGGGATGACCATCCGCTCATAATTGGGAAACAGGAATTTTTCAATCATCCAGGGAGTGCCATTACTCTTCTTGTTTCGCCCGATGCGGCCCTGACAGCCCGTCAAGCTCCGCCTTATTACAGGCCGCTTGATACGCTTTCCTATATGCTGGACCATTACCTATGGGGACTTAACCCTTTCTGGTACCATCTTGAAAACCTTTTGCTCCATGCCTTGGTTGCGATGCTTTTTTATCTGCTTTTACTGGAAGTGTTCGGGGACATACGGCTTGCTTTTATCGCATCCGTTTTTTTTGCTGTGTATCCAGTAAATGCGGAGGCGGTGGATTTTATTTCAGCGCGCAATACCCTATTGTGTGCAGCTTTTACAATGGCATCCCTCCTGTTTCTGGCGAAGGATGGGCGTAAGTGGACGGCCCTTTCTCTTGTAGCTTACCTGCTGGCCCTTTTTAGCAAGGAACCGGCTGTGGTCCTGCCTTTTTTTTTCATTTCATTGGGACTCACAGCGGGGCGGCCTTTTGGGAAGCGGGAACTTAAATTAAAAAAGGGCGTACTGGGAGGTTTTTTTGCGGTAACGGCGGTATATTTCATGATCAGGCATCTTGTGCTTGGCGCATTCATAGCCAAACATGGCATAAGTCTTTCTTTCTCCCGGCTCAAACTTATAGCGGCGGTATTCTTCGAGCATTTCAGGCTTTTCGTGTTTCCGTTCAAGCTGAATGCATTGTACACACGACAAGCTATTTCTTTCGCTCCTTTTAAAGCGGCCGCCGTTATCCCGGTAGTATTGCTGCTGGTCTATCTCTCCTTGGACAAGAAAACCCCCGATCCAGTCAGGGCGGGCGCCCAGTGGATATTCTGGGGCCTCCTTCCCGTCTCGAATATTGTTAAAATACCGAGCGCACCGGTTGCCGAGCGGTTCCAGTACACAATTATCTTCGGTTTTGTTCTCATCCTTGCTTACCTGCTCGCCGGGTTGGCGCAAAAAAAGGCCGCGCTGGGGATCACGGTAATAACAGTGCTTTTCATAGCTCTTGGCATACGTACTTTCGAAAGGAATCTCGTCTGGAGAGACGATCTCACCCTTTACAGTAGCATGATCCGCTCGGACCCGGCAGACGCGGTCGCTTATTACAACCTGGGCAATGTCTATGGGAAGAGCGGATATCTTGGAGATGCAGTAAAGGATTTCAAGATGGCATTGTCCATCAATCCATTTTATATCAAACCTCGAGTGAACCTTGGAGTGGCTTATGCAAAAGAAGGAAATTTGGAAGAAGCCGTAACGGAGTTCCGGAAGGCGCTGGCCCTTAAACCGGGACATGTAATGGCCATGTTGAACCTCGGAATGGCATATTTGAAAATGGGCCTTGTTCCAGAGGCCGTCAAGGAGTTCAACCAGGCTGTCCGGCTGGCCCCCGGTTTTCCGGATGCGCACCTGGCCCTGGGCGTTGGGTATGAAAAAGAAGGTCTTTTCAGGGGGGCCGCAGATGAGTTCGAGATTGTTCTCGAATTGGACCCGGGCAACGGGCAGGCGATTGAGAAATTGAATTATGTGAGAGGCCTTATACAGTAAAACTGTGCCTGTTGATGAGAAATAAAAAAGTAATAATTTTTCTTTTGTTGGTTGTGGGAATCATTTATACCAACAGTCTTTTTGCCGGTTTTGTCTGGGACGATAGGGCGCTGGTCGTAAAAAAGCAGCTTTTTTTTAGCCGTCCGGAAAATGCGTTTAAAATACTGGCGGCATGCGACGCTCCTCTGGGAGGCAAATATCCTTATTACAGGCCGCTCAATACGCTTACATATATGATGGACCATTACCTATGGGGAGTGCATCCATTATGGTACCACGTTGAAAACTTGTTGCTTCATGCTTTGGTAGTAATATTGTTTTACTTTCTTTTGATAGAAGCTTTCAACGACAAAAGATTGGCCTTCATTGCATCCCTCTTGTTTGCCGTGTATCCGACCAATACCGAAGCGGTAGATGCCGTATTCAACAGGAACATGCTTTTATGCGCCGTCTTTTCCATTTCCTCGCTCCTCTTTCTGGCAAATGGTGGGCGCAAATGGACTGCCCTTTCTTTTCTGGCATATTTTCTGGGTCTCCTTAGCAAGGAGCCCGCAGTAGTGCTGCCTTTTTTCCTTTTGTCATTCAGTCTTACTTCACGAGAAAAAGGTCTGAGGGTAAGTTGGAAGGTCCTTGCGGGATTTTTTACGTTGACAGTTTTTTATTTCATAATCAGGCGTCTCGTGCTCGGAGCGTTCATTGCAAATACGGGAATATCTTTTTCGCTTTCTCGGGTTAAGCTTATTTTGTCCGTATACTTTGCGCATTTCAGGCTCATGTTTTTTCCGTTCAGACTCAATGCGCTTTACACACAAAAAACGGTTTCTTTCAGTGCTTTTAAAGCTGCCACCGCTATTTCGGGCGTTTTGCTGCTGGTTTATTTGTCTCTTGGCAGAAAAATTCCTGACCCTGTGAAGGCAGGAGCCCAATGGATATTCTGGGGTCTGTTGCCGGTTTCCAATATAGTTAAGATACCGAGCGCACCGGTTGCCGATAGATACCAGTACATGATCCTTTTCGGCTTTGTCCTTATGCTTGGATACCTGGTCAGGGCCTTTACCAAGGAGAAAGCGGTCCCCGCGATAGCGTTGACCGCTGCTTTGGCTGCTGCCTTTGGTGTCAGGACGTTCGAAAGGAATCCTGTCTGGCGTGATAATATCAGCCTGTACTCCAGTATGATCAGGGCCGATACAGGGAATGCCGTTGCGTATAGCAACCTTAGTGATATTTACGCGCGCCGTGGTGATCTGGCAGCGGCCATCAGAGATGCAAAAATGGCCTTGCTTTTAAACCCCTCAATGGTCTCCGCCAGATTGAATCTCGGTATGGCATATGCAAAACAGGGACGCGTGGACGAGGCAATAAAAGAATTCAAGGAAATCCTTTCCGCCGTCCCGGGGCATATTCTGGCCAGAATGGATCTCGGTTTGGCTTATATGGAAAAAGGGCAGTTCCCGGACGCCGTTATTCAGTTCCGGACGGTTATCGGGCTGGACCCCACTGTAACCGGGGCGCATCTGTTCCTTGGGATAAGTTATGAAAAAGAGGGCTTCTTAAAAGATGCCATGAGTGAGTTTCAGCAAGTCCTGGCGCTGGAGCCCGGCAACGCTCTGGCCCTGGAACAAATTGCTGAGATTGAACACACCTGACAAGACAATGAGGAACCGGAAAGCGCTTTTCTGTTTGATTGTGGTTGCCGGGATGGCCTATGCCAACAGCCTTTTTGCCGGGTTCGTCTGGGACGACAATTCTTTGATCGTTCAAAAACAGGCTTTTTTCAGCCATCCTTATGACGCATTCAGGATTTTAGTTTTATCAGATGCTCCCGCCGGAATGAAGACCCCTTATTACAGGCCATTGAACACTCTTTCCTACATGCTGGACCATTACCTCTGGGGACTGCATCCATTCTGGTATCACCTTGAAAATCTTCTGCTTCATTTGCTTGTAACGGCGCTCTTTTACCTGCTTCTTGCGGAAGTGTTTGCCAATAAGCGGCTTGCCTTTTTTTCTGCTCTTTTGTTTGGAGTGTTTCCAGTCAACGCTGAGGCGGTTGACGCCGTCTTCAACAGGAACACACTTTTTTGCGCCCTGTTTTCCATTGCCTCTCTCTTGTTACTTGCAAAAGGCGGCCGCAAATGGGCCGCAATGTCTCTTCTGGCCTATTTCCTGGCTCTCCTCAGCAAGGAGCCGTCTGTTGTCCTGCCATTTTTTCTCCTGTCATTCAGTCTTGTTTCGAGGCAGAATTTCAAAATAGACCAGCATGTTCTGGCCGGATTCTTTGGAATGACCGCCCTTTATTTCATGATCAGGCGCTTTGTGCTCGGCGTATTTATTGCGAAAACCGGCTTAAGTTTTTCAATTGCGAGGCTGAAGCTTGTATCTGCGGTTTATTTCGAGCACTTCAGGCTTTTTGTTTTCCCATTTAAGCTCAATGCCCTTTATACGGAACACCTGATCTCCTTCAGTCTCTTCAAAGCCGTTACCGTTTTTTTGGGGATACTGCTTCTGCTTTATTTCTCTTTGAAAAGGGGAGTCCCGGTCCCGGTACGGGCGGGCGCTCAGTGGATGTTCTGGGGGCTGCTGCCCGTTTCGAACGTAATCAAGATACCAAGCGCACCCGTTGCCGAAAGGTTCCAGTACATGATTGTTTTCGGTTTTGTTCTCATCCTTGGCTATCTGATGGACCGGATATGTCAAAAAAGGGCGGCTGTCGGAACGGTTGTTGTCGCTGCGTTATGTGTAGCCTTTGGCGTAAGGACGTTTGAGAGGAATTTTGTCTGGAAGGACGACGCAAGTCTTTTCTCCAGCATGATCATGGCGGATCCGGGAAATGTCATAGGCCGCGGCGATCTGGCAATTACCTATGAGAAGCAGGGTGACCTTGAAAGCGCCGCCCGCGAGTTCAGGGCGGCATTGGTTTCCGAACCCGGGGATTCCGATGCCAGGACGGACCTGGGGGTAATCTACGCGGAAGAAGGGAATATGAAAAAAGCCGTACAGGAGTTTAAAACGGCTTTGCGTTTTAACTCCGGTTTTGTCCAGGCCTATTTGGATCTTGGAGTGGCTTATGCGAAAGAAGACCGCCTTGATCAAGCCGCAAGGGAATTCAGACAGGCGATCACCGTTGGCCCGGCAGTGGCCCAGTCCCATTTTGACCTGGCGGAAATCTATGAAAAAGAGGGCCGTTCCAAGGAAGCCGCAGATGAGATCCAAAATGTCCTGAGGCTTGATCCTGAAAATATGAATGCCCTTGAATATCTTGGAAAAATAGAGGGCCAAGCGGCGCGATGAGCACCTGTGATGCTATTGGTCTGCCTCTGCTACATGGTAATCAAGCTGGTTCAAATTTTATAATAACTCCCGGCGGTGAAGTCTTGGGGATATATTTTGGGACTCATAAATAGACACAATGGAAAAAACTTTGAGAGAAAAAATTTGGCGAAATAAATGCAAGCTCGCATTTTTATTGTTGGCAGTTGGCGTTTTGTACGCAAACAGCCTCTCCGCTGGTTTTGTGTGGGATGATAAGTCGCTTATCGTGAAAAAGCAGGATTTTTTCGGCCATCCTGAAAATGCAGTGAAACTCCTGGTATTGTCTGATGCCCCCATAGGAGAGGAAAATCCATATTACAGGCCGTTAAATACCCTTTCCTACATGCTGGACCATTATCTCTGGGGGGTTCATCCCTTCTGGTATCACCTGGAAAATGTCCTGCTGCACGCTCTTGTTGTAATGGTTTTTTACCTCCTTTTGCTGGAAGTGTTCGGAGATGGAAGGCTGGCCTTTATTGCCGCCGTGCTGTTTGCCGTGTATCCCGTAAATGCTGAGGCTGTGGATGCCATATTCAACAGGAATGTTCTATTTTGCGCGTTGTTTACCCTCGCCTCCCTGCTTTTTCTGGCAAGAGGCAGGAAGAAAATGTCCTTTTTGGCATATTTCCTTGCCCTTTTGAGCAAGGAGCCCGGGATAGTCCTGCCTTTTTTCCTTCTTTCCTTCGGGCTGACCACTGGGGGGAAATTCAAAATAAAAAAGGATGTCCTTGCAGGATTTTTGGGGGTCACTGCAATCTATCTTGTGATCAGGCGTTTTGTGCTCGGGGTGTTTTCTTCGGGGCCGGGCGTGGAGCTTTCGTTTGCCCGGTTAAAGCTCATATCCATGGTATATTTCGAGCATTTCAGGCTTTTTGTTTTCCCATATCATCTGAACGCGTTTTATGCGTCGAGTAGAATAGTTTTCAGCCCTGTTAAGTGTTTGTTTGCCATTTTGGGCGTTCTGCTTCTGCTTTATGTTTCCCTGAAAAAGAAAACTCCGGATGTTGTTAGGGCGGGGGCGCAGTGGATATTCTGGGGGCTTCTGCCGGTTTCGAACATTGTGCTGATACCGAGCGCCCCAGTGGCAGAACGGTATCAGTACACGGTTATTTTCGGTTTTGTCCTTATACTGGGATATCTTCTGGATCAGATCCAGAGAAGAAAAGTTCTGGCAGGCTCTGTCCTGGCCTCCGCCATCGTACTGGCTCTCGGCGCTAGGACATTCGAGAGGAATTTCGCCTGGCATGACGATGTCAGTCTGTTCTCCAGCATGGTCCGATCCGATCCCGGGAGCTCAAAGGCGCACTGTTTTCTGGGTTTGACTTACGAAAAGAAAGGCATGCTGGAGATGGCTGAAAAGCAATGTGATGCGGCCCATAAGCTTGATCCGAATTATGGGGAAGCATTTGCATGCCAGGGGCTCATCTATGCCAAGCAGGGCCTTCCCCTGGAATCGATGGCAGCGTTCCAGAGGGCGGTGAAGGCGGCTCCGGATTCAGAGGAAGCCCATATGGACTTGGCTGTGGCCTATATGAACGAAAACATGGCGGCGGACGCCGAGCGGGAGTTCAGGACCGTCATCAGTCTTAACTCCGATTATATGGGCGCGCATATGGACCTTGCGGAACTTTATCTGAAAGAGAAAAGGAACGGGGATGCGGAGCGCGAATTCAAGGATGTGCTTGAGCTCGATCCGGACAAAGCCAAGGCCCATTCCGGTCTTGGCCTGATCTATGCCGGACGCGGTGACCTGAATAACGCCATTCCGGAATTCAGGAAGGCCCTTTCCCTGAACGCTTCACTGTTAGGGGCGCGGCTGAATCTTGCGGTAGCTTATGCGAAAGAGGGCGGTTATCAAAATGCCGCCGCCGAACTGCAAAAGGTCCTCAAGCTGTATCCAGGCAATGCGCAGGCAACAGAGTACCTGAGTGAAATAGAAGGCGTCAAGGGAAAGCAATGAGGAACAAAAAAATATTGGCCTTGCTGGTGCTTGTCGTTTGCATTGTGTATGCAAACAGTCTCTCCTCCGGCTTTGTCTGGGACGATAAGCCGCTTATCGTGCAAAAACAGCTTCTTTTCAGCCATCCGTCTAATGCTGCCAGGATATTGATTTTGTCGGATGCCCCCCTTGAACTGAAAACTCCGTACTACAGGCCGTTAAATACTCTTACATACATGCTGGACCATTATCTCTGGGGGTTGCATCCCTTCTGGTACCACTTGGAAAATGTCCTGCTGCACGTTCTTGTAGTAATAGTTTTTTACCTCCTTTTGATGGAAGTGTTCGGAGATGGAAAGCTCGCATTTATTGCCGCGGCTCTATTCGCGGTGTACCCCGTTAATGCGGAGGCGGTGGACTTCATCTCGGCGAGAAATACGCTTTTGTGCGCATTGTTTTCAATGGCCTCCTTTCTTTTTCTGGCAAAGGGCAAGAAGGTCCTGCCGCTTTTGGCCTATTTCCTTGCTCTCCTCAGCGAAGAGCCCGCGGTGGTTTTGCCTTTTTTTCTCCTTTCAATGGAACTTACCGGAGGGTTATCATCCGGTGGAAATGGGCCTAAAATAAAAAAATCTGTTCTGGCAGTTTTTTTTGGTGTCACGGCGGTTTATTTCATTATCAGGTATCTTGTCTTTGGGACGTTCATTGCCAGGCATGGGATCATGTTCTCCCAGCGCAGGCTAAAGCTTATAACGGCGGTCTATTTCGAACATTTCAGGCTCATGCTTTATCCGTTTATACTGAATGCGGACTATACCATGAAGCAGATTTCTTTCAGCTATTTTAAAAGTATTGCCGCGGCCTGCGGTGTTTTTTTGCTGCTTTATCTTTCGTTGAGAAAAAAAACGCCCGCCCCTGTGCGGGCTGGCGCCCAATGGATATTCTGGGGGCTTTTGCCGGTTTCGAACATTGTAAAGATACCGAGCGCTCCGGTGGCGGAAAGGTTCCAATACATGATAGTTTTTGGATTCGTTCTGATCGCCGGGCATTTTTTGTCCGGCTTGCAAAAAAGAAAGGCATTGGCAGGATATGCGGTTTTTTTTGTGCTGGTCCTGGCGCTTGGTTTCAGGACGTTCGAGAGGAATTTTATATGGAAAGACGATGTCAGTCTGTATTCCAGCATGATCAAGTCGGACCCTGAAAACTCCATGGCCCATTATGATCTGGGGAATGTTTACGAGAGGCATGCTGAACTGGAGAACGCTGTGCTGGAGTTCAGGACGGCTTTGGCCATTGACCCATACAACGTTAATTCCCTGGTGGATATAGGGGTGGCTTTCGCGGAAGAGGGCCGTCTGGACGACGCCATAGGTGAATTTAAAACGGCCCTGGACCTAGACCCTAAAAATATTATGGCGATGTCGGATATTGGCATGGCTTATGAGAAGGAAGGTCTTTTCAAGGAGGCGGCTGCGGAATTTCAAAATGTCCTGAGGCTGGCCCCCGGCGATACCGCGTCGATCGGGTGCCTTGACAAAATTAAAAAGCGGACGGGGAAGCAGTGAAAAAGGCGAATGCCATCCTTATTCTTTTGCTGATTTCATTGGCCGTTTACTCAAACAGCTTGTTTTCCGGGTTTGTATGGGATGACCATACACTTATCGTCCAGAAACAGTCTTTTTTCAGCCATCCGGAAAACGTGTTCCGTGTTCTGGCTTCCCCGGATGCGCCCCTTGGAGTAGAAACCCCATATTACAGGCCGTTAAATACCCTTTCCTACATGCTGGACCATTATCTCTGGGGGGTTCATCCCTTCTGGTATCACCTGGAAAATGTCCTGCTGCACGCTCTTG
>JAKAJM010000106.1 GCA_021813765.1 Nitrospirota bacterium | reverse complement strand
AGATCTGGCCGGAATGACGGACATAAAAAATTCCCTACATTCGATGCCCGCAGGGCATATAATGGCCGTGCACGCCCACAGGATTTCTTCCCGGAAGAACCTTTTATTTTATTGCCCGTTAATCCTGTCCTTGACCGGAGCGCTTTCAGCCTGCAGTTGCTGAGAAGAATATACCGTATACGGCCCGCTCGAAAAGACACGCTTCATGCCGCCTGTTATCCCGGCAGGACCGTCCTGCCCGGTCTCGGTCACGGACCACCTTATGCCCTCGTCATGCGGGACGGTTTCCGCGTGGGGATAGACCAGCCCCGGAAACATCAAGCCCATCCATGCCGGGGCCAGTATCTTGTCTCCATTTCTGATATTCCTGCCGATGAATTCAGCAACTTCCTTCGCGCCGCCTGCCTTCAAAGATATAGAGGATGGCTCAGCGGCGCCGATCAGATAGCCGTGCCTTACATGAGAGCTGTAAGGGGCGAGCACCACCCCTATGTGATGAGAAATTATCTCCTCAAACCAGGTATGCTGGCTGCTTATAAAGATGAATTTCCTTGGTTGGTTAAAACCCCCGGAAAGCCGTTTTTTCTCGTGGTAAACGCATAAATGAAAGGCCTCCTTGAGAGCGGCCCTGAATTTCTCTACGTCCTGCGAGGGTTTTACTGAGACAATGCCCTCCGGATTTTTAACCAGGGGGAAATGCATCATTGCCATATCAAAAATGTAATAATCAGAATCCCCGATCACCCGCAGTTTGCCCGTTGTCAGGCCACCCTCCGGTTTCAGGTCGGAAAATGAGCTATCGGTCAGGAGAGCACCCTTATGGTCTTTAATTTGAAGGAAGCGCCCCATAAGCGAAAGCAACTCTTGGTTTGCCCCGAAATAGCCTACGTTAGCTGCCGGAGGCAAATTCCCCAGATGGTTGGCAAGGAACGGAAAGACGTGAGTGGTATCGTATATCTCTCCATGATTGAAAGAATCGGAGTTCATGATATCAAAGCTCACGTCTTCATGCATCCCGGGCAGCAGCGCTTCAAGCGCCTTGTCGAACCGGTTCCGGTCCTCACCGGATATAATCTCCTCTATCTCCTCCGTTGCGCAACCCCAGTTGTCCCTTTGTTCGGGCAGGAAAGGCGTATCGACGGACCAGATAAACTTTTCAAGGTCGTTTTCGGTCCTCGTTCGGGCCGTGTGCATGAAGGTGGCCTGCCTTGTATGGTCCAGGTGATAGGCGAACACCTTGTCGAGCAACGACGAGGTCTGGCCGTTCAGCAGATAGAGGCGTTTGCATATATTGGAATCCACATGCCATCCAAGCACCATTTCCTCGTTAAACCCGTCGATCTTGAATATCTGATCCCTCAATATGAGCTGGAAGTCCCCCGGGCCGTCATAACGTATCTCCTTTTCGGACTCGACCGCATCGTTGAGATGGAGCCTCCGGCCCCACAGCCTCATGGCGGAGAGGGCTGCCCCCGGGTCTGTCCGGTCAAGGGATTCCCATAATGCCTCGGGCACTTCGAACCGCGGCAGCTCGTAAAAACCGTCGGGCAGGCCGGCGGCAAGGTCCGAGAGCGAAGGGCACCCATCCCTCACAATGAATATCATGTCCGTATTCGTTGACAGCACCCACCGGTTGGCCGGGTTTGAGCGCCTGATGGCGATGTTCCTTGAAAGGGGCTCAAGAGCTTTGAGCGGAGAATTTTTGCTGTATTTCCGGTACATTGCCGGACGCAGCCTGAGCGTCCTCAGGAGTCTTCTGGCCTTTGCGGTGAACAGATCCTGCACCGCCTCGGTAAACGTGGGCGCGTCGTCTGGGGTATTGCAGTCAATGAATATGATCTCGTCTTCCGGATGGGTGAGCACCTCCGCGATGCAATTGATGCTCATTACCGCCCTTTTAGGAAGGTTGTACCCATAGGAATCATTGCGGCCGTACAGGATTACCGATATCATGCCTTCCCCCTAGAGCACCTTTTTGTAAGCGTCATACAGCCTCTCTTTATATTTTTCCATGCTGAAAAGCGCCGCTCTTTCCATGCCGGCCCTTGCAAACCGCTCTCTCGCCACGGGATTCAAGATAAGCCCTTCAATCGCGTCCTTCAGCGAGCTCACATCATACGGATCCGTATAGAGGGCCGCATTTCCACACACCTCCGGCAGGGACGCTACATTGGACGTTATCACGGGGCAGCCAAAAGACATGGCCTCAAGCGGGGGCAGGCCGAAGCCTTCGTAGATGGAAGGGAAGACCAGGCAATAAGCCCCAGCATAGAAAAATGGGAGCTCCCGGCGGGAGACGTTCTCCAGTATCTTTACGTTATGCATTTCCTTGTTTTCTAACTCGTCCGCCCAAAGCCAGCCTTTCCGCCCCACGATCACAAGAGGCATCCCTATGCTCAGACGGCCATAGGCATCCAGGAGGCGGCCTATGTTCTTTTTCGGCTCGATCGTGCCAACGAAAAGAATATATTTCCCTTTTTTAAGTCCGTACCTTTTTAAAGAGCTGTATATCTCCGCCTCGCTAGGTTTCGTCGGCTTGACCTGATGGACTGGCTGATAGGTCACAAATATTTTTTCAGGGGCAACATCGAAAATGGAAAGGATGTCCTTCTTCGTGTGCTCGGAGATGGTGATTATCAGATCCGAATCTTTTATGGAGGTCTTCAGGAGCTTGTAATATGCCTTTTTGTTATCCAGGGTCGCATAGGGCAGCTTCAGGGGAATAATATCGTGTATGGTGGTGATCTTTTTTGCCCCCTTTATCCTTATAGGAAGCGGATAGGTGGCATGCCATAGCGCTATTTTCCCCGGGACGGATATCGTCGTTGCACCGAGGCCAAGCTTATAGCGCCTGTTGGCAACCGAATAACATTCATGCAGCCCGTAAAGCCCGACTGAACTCAGGAACTCTTTTTCACCCCCCCTGGTCACGACGGTGTGAGTTCTGCGCACCTCGCTTGCCCTTCTGAAGGGCTTTGCAATAGTTAAAGTGGTCTGCATCTTCCTGACAATTTTCGGTGTAAATTTTTTCGGAGTGTCAGCATCGGTAACATCGAAGAAGAGAATTTCGTCCAGGAGCTGGTCGGAAACGGCATCCACTTTGTAACATTTGCTGGAAAGCATCCCAACTTGGGTTCCCATTGCCTTCAGCGCGGCCAGAAGGCTCATGCCGTAAGTCTTTATGCCAGTGCCGTTTGGCATCTCCAGATTAAAACCGTCTACAAGCACCTTCAGGCCTTTGAGGTCCATGATATACCGCTTTCCGGAGAAAAGAAGCCTCCCGTTCTCTTTTTTAGTGTCAGTTTCGCATTCCGGCACATATCTTCAGTTTTTTGACAGGCCATTATAAAGCAGGACCGCATTTTCGACTTTCCCGCTTGAAGCGACGCGGCCATTTTGAAGAAAAGCTGCCTCGTCGCATATCTCTTCCACAGACCCCGGGGAGTGGGAGACAAATACAATGGTTTTGCCCCTTTTCTTAAATTCATGTATCTTCTGCTTGCTCTTTATCTGGAACGAAGCATCCCCTACGCTTAGGATCTCGTCAAGCAGTATTATATCAGGGTCTATGTTTATAGCCACGGAAAAGGCGAGCCTGCTGTACATGCCCGATGAATATGTCCTTACAGGCTCGTCCATTACGTCCCTGAGCTCTGCAAAATCCATTATCTCATCGTATTTTTTCTCTATTTCGCGCTTTTTCAGGCCAAGTATAAGGCCGTTTATCAATATGTTTTCCTTACCCGTGAGGTCCGGGTGAAAACCGGCGCCAAGCTCCAGCAGCGGAGTGATGCTGCCATATGTCCTGATCTGGCCCGACGAAGGAGAGATGATGCCTGCAATCAGCTTTAACAGCGTGGATTTCCCCGCGCCATTTTTGCCCATGATGCCGAAGGTCATGCCTTTTTTGATGTTAAGAGAAAGGTTTTCAAGCACCGTGACAAGCGTCCTGGGCTGGGGCCTGAATCCTCTTCTGGCAAAATCAACAAACATCGTCTTTATCGTGCCGTGCCTGACCGTGACCTTCTTGAAACGCTTGGTCATATTGACGATCTCTATCGCGTTTTCCGTTCTCACAGGCACTCCGCAAACAGGTCTTTCCTGGAATGGTAGTAATGAAAGCCCACGATGTAGGTCATCAGTGCGATCACGACCAGAAAAATCATGTAGCCTGGTCTTGGAAACGTATCGTAATAGAATACGCCCTGGTAACACTTTATAAGGTAGGCTATGGGGTTCAGGTACACCAGGTTTCGAAGCCTTTCAGGCAGCTGCTTGTCAAAATACATGACCGGCATGACAAAAAAAAGCATCTGCAGGAGGTTCATGACGATGTGATAGGTGTCCCTGTAAAAGACGTTCCATGTCGCAAAAAAGAAGGCGATGCCTATGCTGATCAAAAACTGTATGGCGATGAGAAAGGGGAAGACAAAAAGCGGAAACCCCAAAGGCACCCTGTAAATGAGCACGAAGACCAGAAGGACAGGGACGGAGAATATGTAATTAAGGAAATTCGACATGACCTTTACGATGACCACGATCTCTGAGGGCAGGGTGGATTTTGTGATAAAACCGCCGGCCCCCACAACGGAAATCGTACCCTCGTTCAGCGATGAAGAAAACCAGTTGAACACGAGCACGCCGCTGAAAAAATAGACCGGATAGGCCTTGGCAGAGGATTTGAATATGACGGTGAATAAAAATGTATATATGCTAAGCAGCAAAAGCGGGTTTACAAGCGTCCAGAGAAAACCCAGCGCGGACCCCCTGTAGCGCAGCTTCAGTTCCTTAAGCGCCAGGATCCATATAAGGTAGGAGTATTTGAATATATAAAAAGGCTTTTTAAAATAATTCATGTAAAAAAATAAATTTCCGGTTTTTTAGGGTCTGCCTTGACCGGGAAGAAGCCGGTCTGAATAAAAAACCATGCCGGACTTCGGCCCCTTTCTTTCCAAACAATACTTGCCGCGGGACCCCCAAAAAAATCTCCTCTTATGCCCTCATGGGCCGCCCCCTCTTCCCTTGTACCGGTAATGGGAATGGCCGGCCTCCGCGCTAAAATCCCTCTCCTATAGTGGTAGAAAGGCCTATTATACACCAGGAACCGTCTCAAAAGCATTTTTAAAAAAGCTGCTGCTGTGGCGTCCCATAAATAACTGTCATGAGTGTGTCATTCCCTTGTCCGGAATCGACCTGAAAACAAGGATTCCCGGCGCGCTTCGCTTGCGGGAATGACAACAAACTAATGCTACCCACTTTTGGGGACACCACATTAGCTGCAGTTTTTTTT
>JAKAJM010000036.1 GCA_021813765.1 Nitrospirota bacterium | reverse complement strand
AAGGCGTGCGCTTGCCGAGGCAAAGAACGAGGCGGACACACTCATTTATTCCGTGGAAAAAAGCGTAAAGGAGCTTGGCGACAAGCTTGAGGCCTCCGAGAAGGCGGACATAGAAAAGGCCCTCGAAGAGTGCAAAAAAGAAAAGGAAACGGCAACGGACGCGGACACCCTGCGTAAATCGATAGAGCGGCTCACGCAGGCTTCCCACAAGATAGCGGAGCATGTCTACAAGCATGCCGCCAGCCACGCCGAGGCCGGGGCCGGGGCGCAGGCAGGCGCCGGGCCGGCTGATGGACGCGGGGCCGAAGGCGAGGAGAAGGTGGTTGAGGCCGAGTTCGAGGAAGAAGACAAGAAGTAAGGTCCGGAAAGCAGCGGGGCGCGGCTTGCCGCGCCCCGCTCTTTTTATAGACGCTGAAAAACCATTTTACCGCTTGTCCTGCCCCCGCACCTTTAAAGGACGGGCAGAGTGGGTTAAAATAAAACCAAGGCCTGCTTTAAGTGCCGCAGCCTGTTTTCTTTTAAAAAAGCCGCTCAATCAAATCAAAAACTTGAAATTACTTGGGTTCAAATAAAATAATATAACGATGAAAGATTATTACGATACCCTAGGTGTTGCCCGGAACGCCTCCCAGGAGGAGATAAAAAAGGCGTTCAGGCAGCTTGCGCTCAAATATCACCCGGACAGAAACCACGGCGACAAGGAGGCCGAGGACAAGTTCAAGGAGATAAACGAGGCCTACAGCTGCCTTAGCGACCCGGGAAAAAGGAGCCAGTACGACAGCACCGGCCAGTGCGGGACCGGGCCCAATTTCGGAGGTTTCGGGGCTGGCGGCTTCGGGGCCACCGGTTTCGGGGACATTTTCGAGGACATCTTCGGAGAGTTCTTCGGAGCGGCTTTCGGCGGGGGCAGGCGTGGCCCCAGGCCTGAAAGGGGCCAGGACCTCAGGTACGATGCCGATATAGACCTGGAGGAGGCCGCCTCAGGGAAAAAGATATCCATAAAGGTGCCCAGGAACGTAAACTGCGCGGAGTGCAACGGGACAGGCTCGGCCACAGGGCAGACGTCCGCGTGCCCGGAATGCGGCGGGTCGGGCCATGTAAGGTTCCAGCAGGGTTTCTTTTCCGTAAGCCGCGCCTGCGGAAGGTGCCGCGGGATGGGCAGGATAATACTGAAGCCGTGCGATAAATGCCGCGGCACGGGACGCGTAAAGGTCGAAAGAGAGCTTTCGATAAACATCCCGGCCGGAGTGGAAGACGGCATGAGGTTCAGGGTTTCTGGCGAGGGGGAGATGGGCGCAAACGGCGGGCCCCCCGGAGACCTTTACGTGGTAGTGAGCATCAGGGAGCACCAGCAGTTCAGACGTGACGGCGACGATATAGTGAGCGAGCAGACCATATCCTTTGCGCAGGCCGCCCTTGGAGTGGACCTGGAGATAAACACCCTCTGGGGGTCCGAAAAGCTCCATCTGCCCGCGGGCACGCAGCCGGGGCAGGTATTCAGGCTCCATGGCAAAGGCATGCCCCACCTGGGCAAAAAATCAAAAGGCGACCATATAGTGATAGCAAAGGTGCTTATCCCCCGCAAGCTTGACGAAAGACAAAGGGAACTGCTCGAAGAGCTTGCCAGGCACGCCGGTGAGTCCTTTGCCACCAAGGGGAGCCTGAAAGACAAACTGCGGGGCATTTTCGCGGCCGGCAGTTAATGCGTCTTTTCTGTCCCGACCTGCCCGACTCTGGGACCATCGAACTCAAAACAGAAGAGTTGAATTACGCAAGGAATGTCCTGCGGGCCAAGCCCACGGACAGCCTTTTGCTTTTTGACGGCAAGGGCAAAGAGGCAAGAGGCGTGATCACTGGCATAAACCGCAACCTGGTTTCCATCCGCATCGAGGAGGTCTTCAGGGGGCAGGGGAAGGAATCCGCGCTTGGATTGAGGCTTCTTCAGGGCATACTTAAGGGGCAGAAGATGGACCTCGTTATCCAGAAGACCACTGAGCTTGGGGTTACGGAGGTCTGGCCGCTTGTGACCGCCCGTACCCAGGTGAATGAGACCAGGAAGCTGGACAGGTGGAAGAAAATAGCGGTAGAGGCGGCAAGGCAGTGCGGCAGGCCGGTTGCCCCCGCCATAATGGAGCCTGTAACCTTTGCCGGTTTTTTTGATTTTTTGGGCTGCTGCCCCGCTCCCAAAGATGAGGTGGGCATGATCTTCTGGGAAGAAGGCGGCTCCGGGCTTAAAGAGCTCGCGCATTTTCCTTTTCAGAAGGGGGGCCATGAGGACCAGACGGCCGGAAAGGTAAGAAACATCTCGGTTGCCGTGGGGCCCGAGGGCGGTTTTTCCCGGCAGGAGGCTTCCCTGGCGGTGGAAAAGGGGTTTTATCTGGCAAGCCTCGGACCCCGCATCCTGAGGGCCGAGACCGCGGCCATAATGGCGGTCGGCCTGGCGCAATTTCTGTTCGGGGACATCGGATAGGCAAAAAAAATTTTTCCCATCTTCTCCATCCGCCTGTTTTTTTTAATAGAGGTAAGGGTCAAGAAAAGTAAAATAGTAGTTGACTATCCTCTCTGCAGCCTTAAAAATATCTTTTGAGGGAAGATATGGCAAAGGTCCTTATAACCATAGCAAGGCAGTTTGGGAGCGGCGGCTCCTACATAGGGAAGGCATTGGCCGGAAGGCTCGGGTTCAGGTATTTTGACAGGGAGATACTCAGGCAGGCGGCGGGAATGCTCGGGGCCGAGGAAAACGCCATTTCAGGGCGCGAAGAGACCCTCTCCGGCTTTCTTGAAAATGTGATAAGGCCTTTTATCGTGGGCTCGCCGGAGGCGGCCTACGTGCCTCCCCCGATGCACGCCGTCTACGACCGGGACCTCTTTGAGACGGAGTCAAAGGTCATCAGGAAGGCAGGCAGGGAGCATGACTGCGTTATCATGGGACGGGCCGCCTGGCATGTGCTAGCCGGACAGCCGGGGCTTGTGAACGTCTTCATTCACGCCCCGAGGGACTTCAGGGTTGAAAGGATAATGAAACTCTACGGGCTTTCAGACCGGGAGGAAGCCGGAAAACTGGTGGACAAGTCGGACCACGACCGGGCAAAGTTCACCCAGGCCATGACCGGGGAGGACTGGACTGACCTTGGAAATTACCACCTGTCCATCGACTCTGAAAGGGCCGGATTGCAAGCCGCGCAGGAAATGATACTGCTGCTTGTGGAAAAGGTAAAGGAAAAAATCGGCCGCGAAAAAACCGCGGAGAGTCCTTGTTAATTTTCTAAAGAAAACGAACGCGAGCACTTAACCATTCAAGTGGTGCGGGCCGCTATGAAGCTGCAACTAAAAGGGCCGCCCGGCCATTTGGCCGGGCGGCCCCCGCTTGTCTGAGCTCTTGCTTTAGATCAGCTTGCTTGCGGCCATCGTTTTGGCCAGGCTCTTCCTGTTTTCCTCGGACATTGCGCACAGGGGAAGCCTGAACTCTTCCCTTACCTTTCCCATCATCGCAAGCGCGGTCTTTACGGGAATGGGGTTTGTCTCAATGAACATAGCCTTGTTTATGGGCTCAAGCTGGTAGTGCAGCCTTCTTGCCTCCTGCAGGTCGCCGGCCTTCCATGCCTTCCACATCGCGGCCTGAAGGCCGGGGGCGACATTGGCGCTGACTGATATGCATCCTTTCCCTCCCAGCGTGTAAAGCGGCAGGTTGGTAAAGTCATCGCCGGAAAGCACCGTGAAACCGCTTCCGCAGAGGCCAATGATCTCGCTTGCCTGCTTCATGTCGCCGGTTGCCTCTTTTATGCCCACTATGTTTTTGATCCCGGCAAGTTTTGCCACTGTCGAGGGCAGGATGTTAGAGGAGGTCCTGCCGGGCACATTATAGAGAATGAGCGGAAATCCCTTTACCGAATCGGCAACGGCCTTGTAGTGCAGGTATATGCCGGCCTGGGTGGGCTTGTTGTAGTAAGGGGAGACAAGCAGCGCCCCGTCCGCCTTAAGGCGCATGGCCTTCTTCGTGATCTGGATGGCTTCCTCGGTGGAGTTGGCCCCGGTGCCGGCTATTACCGGCACTCGCCCCCTTGCCGCCTTTACCGCAAGCTCTATCACGCGGTAGTGCTCGTCGTAGTCCAGCGTCGCGGACTCGCCTGTAGTGCCGCAGGGTATTATCGCGTCAGTCCCTTCCTCTATCTGCCATTTGACCAGGCTCACAAAGGCCTTCTCATCCAGC
The DNA here is from genome assembly GCA_021813765.1 of Nitrospirota bacterium. Classification (GTDB taxonomy): domain Bacteria; phylum Nitrospirota; class Thermodesulfovibrionia; order Thermodesulfovibrionales; family JdFR-88; genus JAKAEG01. Next base: position 20,621 of record JAKAJM010000036.1, on the reverse strand, counting down.
TTGCCTTTCTTAAACGGGGTCACCATGGCCACCATGGAGCCTTCAAACATTTGTCTCCTCCTTTTCTTCTAAAAAGATCTCCCCTTCGAAGACCTCCTCTGCCGGGCCTGTCATGTAGACGCGCCCGTTGTCAGCCCATTCTATATCAAGCCGCCCGCCTGAAAGCTCCACTTCCACGCATCTGGAGGTAAGGCCCTTAATAGCGGAGGCCACAACGGACGCGGAGGCCCCAGTGCCGCAGGCCAGCGTTTCGCCCGATCCCCTCTCCCATACGCGCATCTTTATCCGCCCCTTGTCCGCCACCTCTATGAACTCAACGTTCGTGCGCTCCGGAAAGAGCGGATGGTTTTCGATCCGCGGCCCGTAAAGGCCAACGGGGAAACCGGCCACCTCTTCCACGAAGATGACCGCGTGCGGGTTCCCCATCGAGACACAGGTGACGAGAAAGCGTTTTCCTTCGACCTCAAGGGGGTAGTCAACTACCCTGCCGTCAACCAGGACCGGGATATCGCGGCCTTCAAGCCTGGGCGCCCCCATGTCCACCCGGACGAGATCTCCCCTTTCCTCAGGTACAATTATACCGGCCAGGGTTTCTATCTCAAGCTTTTCCCTTCCTGCCGCCAGGCCGCGGGTCCATATGTACCTGGCCAGGCACCTTATCCCGTTTCCGCACATCTGCACCTCGCTGCCGTCGGCGTTGAAGATGCGCATGCGCAGGCGGGACTTTTCACCGGGCAGCAGCACAAGCAGCTGGTCCGCCCCAACGCCGAAGCGTCTGTCCAGAAGTCTCCTTGATGCACGGGCAAAATCGAATCCGCCAAAGTCGAATGAGACGGCATCCAGCAGGACAAAATCGTTCCCGGTGCCCTGCATCTTGGTGAAATGTATCCGCCTTTTCGGGTGTTTGCTTTTCAAGCTGTTCGGGGCGGAACGGTCCATCAGAGCTCTCCTTTTACGAGGTCCCTGTAGGTCTCTCTTTTTCTTATCAGGCGGTGTTTTTTTCCGTCCACCATCACTTCGGCCGCCCTGGGACGCGAGTTGTAATTGGAGCTCATGCTGTGGCCGTAGGCCCCGGCGCCCATAACGCAGAGTATCTCGCCCTGCCTGACCGCCTGAAGCTGCCTGTCTTTGGCCAGGAAGTCGCCGCTTTCGCAGATAGGGCCAACAACATCCGCCGCCTGGCAGGCGCGCCTGTTTTTTCTGGCCGGCAGTATCTCATGGAACGAGCCGTAGAGCGAGGGCCGCAGGAGGTCGTTCATTCCCGCATCCACGATCACAAAATTTTTCTCGCCGGTCTTTTTCCTGTACAGGCATTTTGTAAGAAGCACCCCGGCGTTTCCGATGATGGACCTGCCCGGCTCCACCACTACGGTGAGTCCCGGGACCCTTTTTATCAGTGGCAGCAGGTCCCCGGCCAGTTCTTCCGGCACCGGCGGGTCCTTTTCCTCCTTGTTGTAACGGATGCCGAGCCCGCCTCCGATATCGAGGTGCGTCAGGCCGATGCCTGACGCCCTCAGCCTTTCTATCAGCGGGAGGACCTTCTTCAGGGAGTCCCTGAAAGGGGCCACTTCCGTGAGCTGCGAGCCTATGTGCTGGTGAATGCCGCGCACCTGGATGTGCTCCATCTTCGCGGCCTTTCTGTAAAATTCCAGCGCGTCTTCTATCGGCATGCCGAACTTATATTTTTTCAGTCCGGTCGATATGTATGGATGGGTGCGGGGGTCCACATCCGGGTTGACCCTCAGCGCAACAGGCGCTTTCGTGCGAAGTCCTCCTGCCACCTCGTTTATCATTTCAAGCTCTTCGCCTGATTCCACGTTGAACATGAGGATCTTTTTCCTGAGCGCATAGGCGATCTCGTCAGCCGTTTTCCCCACCCCTGCATAGACTATCCTGGCCGGAGATATACCCGCCTTGAGCGCCCTGAACAGCTCCCCTCCCGAAACTATATCCGCCCCGGCCCCCTCCTGCGCAAGGAGTTTAAGGATGGCGCCGTTGGGGTTTGCCTTGAGCGCAAAGCAGAGGACGCCGCCTGAGCCGCAAAATGCCTCCTTGTATGCGTTTATGTGCCTTATTATCGTGCCCTTGCTGTAGACATAAAGAGGAGTGCCGTACTCGCGGGCCAGCGCCTCAAGAGATACGCCTTCGGCATGGAGCTCGTTGCCCTTGTAGGAGAAATAATGCATAATCGATTTTTTTAACACAGTCGGAGCCACAAAGTCAAAAAAACGTGCTTGCATGCAGGGCCGGAAATGCCCGCACTCAGGCCAGCTGGAGAAGATCGAAAAAAGGCCGCCCGGTGTGACATTTTCTATTTATTTTTTTCGATGGATATTATAGAATTCCTACGGGAGCCGTTTTGGACTGAAGTACGTAAGAACCCGATTTTCAGAAAGGGGTTCCATCTGAAGGACGAAGGACTTTGCAGCCGCCGCACGACCCTTAGCAAATTTTTTTCATTTATAGCTGTTTTTTCCCTTTTTGCCACTGTTTTTATTTCCCAGAGCGCCATTGCCCAGAACATACCTGTTACGGCCAGGGCGGCCGTTGTCATGGACGGGCAGACGCACAGGATCCTATACGCCAAAAACCCGGACGTGAAGCTCATGCCTGCAAGCACGACAAAGCTGGTGACGGCAATGGTGGTGCTGGACAGGCTGAACCCGGACCAAGTGGTGGTTGTCAGTAAAAGGGCGGCATACACCCCGTCCATAGCCCCCAGGCTTTGGCCTGGCGCCAGGGTGACGGTCCGGCAGCTGCTTTATCTGGCCCTTATGCGGAGCATTAACGGGGCGGCCGTTCAGCTTGCGGAAACGGTTGCGGGTTCCCAGGCGGCATTTGCCAGGCTGATGAACGCCAAGGCAGCCTCCCTTGGCGCAAAAGACACCAGGTTCGTCAATGCCACGGGGCTGCCTGCTCCCGGGCAGTACATAACCGCGGAGAACCTGGCCATCATTCTGGACAGCGCCCTTAAATATCCTCTCATCAGGCAGATAATAAACACAAAAGAAAAAGACATTACCGTAGGGAGGAGGCGTCTGTACCTCACGAATACGGACAAGCTGCTTTGGTCCGATGACAACCTCATTGGCGGTAAAACAGGCTATACCAGGGCCGCGGAACACTGTCTGGTCTTCGCCGCCTCCAAGGGGGGCTGTACGATAGTAACCTCCCTGCTCGGAGAGCCGATAAGGAACCACCTGTGGAGCGACGGGCAGAAACTGCTTGACGAAAGCGAGTTGGTGGCAAGCGGCCAGGCGAAACCTGAAATATATGAAACCCCCGTCAAAAGCCCGGTCGTGCTTACCTCCTATGAGCCCAGGCACCACTTCAGGCGGCGCATTATAAGACATTTCAGACGGCACGTAAGAAAGCGTTTCGTAAGAAGGCATGTCGTAAGAAAGGCCCATATTGCAAGGAAGTACCACCACGTTGTAAGAAAGGCCCACCCGATAAGAAGGGTTCGTCGCAGGTTCATAAGACACAGAAATTTGACCGCGAAGCGCCGCGTAAGGGAGCTTGGCAAAAAGATACTCAGCCACAGGCACCGCGCACGCGTTCTGAGGGCGAATCGGCATTACCATAAAAGAAGGTACGTGCGGGCGTAAAAGTTAAAAATAAAAATATACGGGCGCCGGGGATTGCCTTTCTCCGGCGTTTTTCGTTAGGTCGTTTTTTCTGCTCGAATGGACGTTGCATAAAGTTTGCTCTCCAAAAAAAATGCTCCTTATTGCCTGGTTCCTTTTTGGGTGCCGCCATCGTTTGACATATATCCGGCTAATAAGTTAGCTTACAGATGGACTCCCTTTTTGGAGAGACCGCTCTCTTGGTTTTTTTTGTTCTTGATATAATCCGCTTTTTTGTGTGGCGCGCGCGGCGCCGTGTGAATAAAATACGCTTGGCGGGCATTTTATATAATCGATGGAAGAGGTAAAAACAGAGGGCTTGCCAGGGGCTGGCGGGCCGGAAAGAAATAAAAAGCTCACCGGCATCGGCGAGCTTTTCGGCAGGAGCTGGCGGCTCTACAGGATGAGGTTTCCGGTCTTCAGCCTCGTTTATCTTTTTTATCTTACCCCTCTCATGCTCATATCGGCTTTCTGCTTCTACGTTTACAAGGTGTCGCCGCATCCGGTAAACCCGCTTGTCATGGCCTGGATAGCCGCAGGGGTGATAATGGGGGTTCTTGTTTCGGTCTGGGGGCAGGCAGCTTTCGTATATGCCGTTTCGGACCCGTCCTCAGGCGTGCGGACGGTGCTTCACAGGGCGACTGAATCTGTAAGGAAGTTCTTCTGGGTCTACCTGCTTTTCTTTGCCCTTACGGTGGCCGGATTCGTGTTCCTGGTCGTCCCCGGAGTGGTCATGATGGTCTGGTTTTCTTTCTCTGTTTTCATTCTTGCAGGCAGGGGGGACAGCGGCATAACGGCCCTGCTTGAAAGCAGGGAGTATGTAAAAGGTTTTTGGTGGCCCGTGTTTATCAGGCTGCTGGCCGTATGGACACTTTCGTTCGCCCTTAGTTACCTGCCCGTGGTAGGGTCTTTTTTTTCACTTTTGTTCATGCCGTACCTGATCACTTACACCTCGCAGCTTTACGAGGAACTGGCGCAAATGAAAGGGGCGGTGCCAAGACCTACAGAGGTCCAGAGGAAAAAATGGACCTTCATAACCGCGGCGGGCCTGGCCATAACGGTTTGCGTAATGGCTTACGGCGCAACGCACGTTGACCTCAAGGAAATCCTGTCTGGCAGCATGAAAGGGGTCGCACAGGCCCCGCAACAGCCGGCCCAGCCTCAAAAACAGCAAGTCCCGCTGACCGGGGTCCCGAAGAGCATATAAAGGTCCGGGAAGGGGTCCTGAAGACGGGGCTTTTGGTTGAACAGCGTTATTGCCCGTGGGCTCCGGCCCGCTTCCCGGATCAAAAGACAAAAGGTTTTGGTTTTTGTCTTAAACTGTCACCTTCGCCTTCTTCATGACCTCCTGCATGAAGGCAGGCAGGTCTTCCGGCATCCTGGAGGAAACGATGTTGCCGTCCACAACGACCTCTATGTCCTCGTAGGTGGCTCCGGCCTCCTTAAGCTCCTTCGCCACATCCGGCCAACAGGTCATGCGCCTGTCATGGACCACCCCGGCGCTTATCATTATCTGCGGGCCGTGGCAAATGGTCACGATGGGCTTGTTCTTGTCCATGAAATGCTTCACTATCTGGAGAGCCGGGTCTTCCTTGCGGACCTTTGAGGGGGCTTTTCCGCCCGGCAGGAAGAGCATATCGTACTCCTCAGGGTTGATCTCGTCAAAGCTGCGGTTGGCCTCTATCTTGTAGTCGTGCCTGCCTTCTATCGTCTGCCTTTTTTTTGAGGCCACGTCCACATCGAACCCTTCTTCCTTAAAACGGTAATAGGGAACGAACAGCTCCATGTCCTCGAAACCATCGGCGCTCAGGATAAGTATTTTCATAACTATCCTCCTTTTTAGGCAAGGCGGTTTTTTTGTTTTTCCTGGCAACCGCCCTGCTTGCAATTAAATGCTAGCGCATTGGTTTTTTTAGTCAATTTTTTAAGGCCGGCCCGCTCAGGGGAGAAAACCGGGGGCGCTGTCTGATTTTGATATGAAAATTCAGGGCTTTACATTAAAGGAGGAATATATTAAAATTACCTTGCTTTGATTTCAACACGGAGGTAGTCTGTTTTGGTAAAGATACGGTTAATGAGGATGGGGGCGCATAAGGCCCCATTTTACAGGATTGTCGTCGCCGATTCTGCGGCCCGCCGCGACGGTCCTTTTGTGGAAATTTTGGGCACTTATGACCCTAAAAAGAACCCTTTTGAGCTGAAGGTGGACCAGGACAAGGCCAGCAAATGGCTTAAGCAGGGGGCGCAGCCGACCGATACGGTGAAGAAATTACTGGTGAAGGCAGGGGTGCTTTCAGCCTGAGGCATCCAGCCCTCTTGGGGCAGTAATGCAGGGTTTGCCGGATTTGCCTGCAAAAAACTCCTTGGGGTATGCCTGCTTGTTCGTTTGCAGCCCTTTCGGGGGTTCGGATTTAGGGAGCCGGGATTTGCTGGATTGGATTGCTGAAAAAACCTTTCGGGGTGCGCTCGGTATTCATTCTGTTTCGGGGGGTGGGAGATGAAAAGTTTGATTGAGGCGATGGCCAAGGCTCTTGTGGACAAGCCGGAGAGCGTCTCGGTTGCCGAAGTCGAGGGGGAGAGGACTACGGTTTATGAGCTCCGGGTGGACACGAGCGACCTTGGGAAGGTCATAGGCAAACAGGGCAAGACGGCAAGGGCCATGAGGACCATACTGAGCGCGGCCGGCACGAAGATCGGCAAGCGCTGCGTCCTTGAGATCCTGGAATAAGAGGAAGAAAATTTTTCTTTTCCCTTCCCGGAAAACTGAACAAGACTCCCGGACAGGCTTTTAAAATAAAAAGATAAAGACGGGGATGAAAGGGGGCGGAAGGAAAATCCCCTCTGTTTTTATTCCCCTTTTTAAAAAAAGATGCGGTTTTCGGTCATAACCCTTTTCCCGGAGATATTCCATGCCTACCTTGGCGCAGGTATCATGAAAAGGGCGGCTGACAAGTCGGTGGCGCTCTTTGATATCATTCACCTGAGGGATTTTACAACGGACCGGCACAGGACCGTGGACGATTACCCTTATGGAGGCGGGCCCGGAATGGTGATGAAGCCCGAACCGCTGCAGGATGCGCTGAAATATGCCACAAGGGACGGTCTGCCGACCATGACCGTGCTGGTAAGCCCCCAGGGAAAGACCTTCACCCAGCAGATGGCGAAGGAGCTCTCGCAGGAGAAAAGGCGCCTCCTGTTCATCTGCGGCAGGTATGAGGGCATAGACGAGAGGGTGAGGGAAAGCCTGGTGGACGAGGAGATCTCCGTGGGGGATTACGTTTTAACTGGCGGAGAACTGCCTGCTTTGGTTATAATAGACGCCGTCGTCAGATTGCTGCCGGGGGCTCTCGGAGATGAGGATTCCCTGAAAGAGGAGTCTTTTTCCTGGGGGATACTGGATTATCCGCATTACACGAGGCCTCCCGAGTGGAACGGGATGAAGGTCCCGGAGGTGCTTCTTTCCGGCAATCATGCGGCGATAGCCCGGTGGAGAAGAAAAGAGGCGCTGAGGCGGACTCTGAAAAACAGACCGGAGCTTATTGAGAAAGCGGGGCTGGCCCCGGAAGACATTGAACTTATTAGCAGGATAAAGGAGGAAGAGTATGAATCTGATAAACAGCATTGATGAAGGATACAGGCGGGAAGTGCCCTCTTTCAACGTGGGCGACACGGTCCGCGTATTCATGAAGGTCATAGAAGGGGACAAGGAAAGGATACAGCCTTTCGAGGGGGCGGTCATCGCCAGGAAGAACGGGGGGATCAGAGAGACCTTCACGGTAAGGAAGATATCCTTTGGCGTGGGGGTGGAGAGGATATTTCCCCTGCATTCGCCTTTTATCCAGGAGATAAAGGTGGTGAGGCTGGGCCAGGTGAGGCAGGCCAAGCTCTATTACCTCAGGGAAAAGAAGGGCAAGGCCGCGAAGCTCAAGGAAAGGCAGCTCGTAAAGAAATAAAAAAGGTTTTTGGAAAAAGAAAAAACAAGGGCGGGCCATCTGGCCCGCCCTTCTATTTTTTTACTGTCACCTCAGCAGCCCCTCTTTCCATTTCTGGAAAGGTAGCTTTGTGTCATACGGTTTTCCGTACTTTACCCTTTATGAGGTGGCAGTATCCTTGTTTCCTGGTCCAACCTTCTGCCTCTTGATTATCTTCTATCACACAGTTTGGAGCGTGTCAAGAAAAAAATCACCAGCTCTGGCCGACCCCTAGCGGCTGGTTTTCCTTCATCCAGGCGACTATGCGCTCCTCGGCTTCCTTGAGCGCCTGCTGCTTGTCATCGGGTATCTCCACAAGCCAGGTCTCCTGGTCCGCCCTGTTCATCTCCGTCATTATGGCATCGTGCAGGCCCTGCGTGCTGAAATTGGGGATGCTGTCCTTCCTGGCCATCAAGCGCTCTTCCACTTCTTTCAGGTAGTTTTGCCTGTACTCATTGACGTCGATCTTCATTGTCCGCCTCCCTGAGGTTTTTGTTTTTGGGATTTGCACAAACTGAAACCTGCAAAACGATAAAACATCCTCACACTCTCCCTTCCGGCTAAATTCTATCAAACAAAAAGAGCGCAGGCTAGTGCAGTGTGTTATTACCGGCAAGCGCCCTTTACAATTCCCGGACCCGTTTTTTACAATATCCTCCGGAGTCTGAATGGCTTGTTTTAACCTTTTGCCTAAACGCAGGTCTGTTCTGACAGCGCTTGCATTTTCTTTCCTGCTTTGCTGCCCGGCTCCGGGGACAGGGCCGGCCCAGGCATCCCCACTTAAAAAGACCGGCTCCGGCAACAAGGGGCTCACCCTTGGCATCGCCTATGACGGCAGTTATCTTGATTACAGCGAAGAGGGGCCGAATGGCGGCAGCCTGGACAAGGACACCGCCTGGCTTAACGGGCTTGCCCTGGAGGCCCGCTACGAGACCAATGCAATCTGGACCCGGCTTACCGCGCAGTATTTGCGTTCAGGCCTGGCCAATTACGATGGCGCCACCCAGAACGGAACGCCGCTTGGCATGTCCACGCGCGAAAGGATCTGCCAGTATGAGGGGGACGTGGGCTACAAGGCTCTGAACCTGTACACCTCCACTCTCACCCCTTACGCCGGCCTGGGCTACAGGATATGGGACAGGGGGGCCGATGCCCTTCCGGACTATGAAGAAAAATACACCTGGGATTACTTCGCGGCGGGCGCCGACTACGTGCTCCGGCTTGGAAGATGGACCGCCGGGGCCAATGCGGCCGTACGCCTGCCTTTTAATATGAGGCTCAGGACCAACCTTGCCGGAAAGTTCGATGAGGCAACATTTTACCTTAAGACAAGGGCCGGCTTTTCGGTGGAGATGCCCGTGACCTGCATTTTTTACGGATATCACGGACCTCATGCGGACAGGCCTTCTTTTTTCGTCTACCTCACGCCATACTACCAGTACTGGGCGATAGGGGCCAGCGCCCCGGTGACGCTTACATACCAAGGGGTGCCCGGGCGGGCTTATTACGAGCCGGACAGCGGCTCGGACATCTTTGGGGCCAGGGCGGGGATAGGCATGAACTATTAGGCCGTTTCAAGCGGCCTTTTGTTCTTTGCGCGATGGGTTTATAATATATCAATAGGATCGTGATGCGGAGTTTTTTGCTTTCTTGTATTAACGATGGGGGGGATGAAGGGAGGCGTGCATGTTTGATGGTATTTTTCAGCCTATTCACCTGATTCTTGTGCTTCTGATCGTGCTACTTGTCTTTGGTCCGGGCAAACTGCCCCAGATAGGCGCAGGTCTTGGCAAGAGCATCCGGGATTTCAAAAAGGCGCTGGCCGGCAAGGACGAGATAGAGCTTAAGCCGGAGTCTGAAGACAAGAAAACGGAGGAAAAGTAGCAGGCAAGTAATTTGCCGCTGCCCCGATTTTGAGCCGCGCCCCGTTGCGGTCCGGTCAGATCAGGCCCGGTCCATCAGGTCGGCTTCAACGTCAAACGTAATCAGGACTTCCCTGTCCGCCACCATCCCGCCTTCCATCGGCAGGCTTCCCCAGGTCATTCCGAAGTCCTCGCGGTTTATTACGGTGCTTCCTGTAAATCCCATGCTCGTTTCCCCCCCTATGGATTCAGGCAGCTTTACGGGGCCAGTGTACTCGCCTTCAATGACCACCTGGCGGACCACCCCGTGAAGGCCGAGGTCGCCTGTCAGGCGTATGCGCCTGCCGCCCAGGGATTCCGCCTTCGTGCTTGTGAAGGTTATTTTCGGGTACCTGGGGACATCGAAGAAATCGGGCCCCTTCAGGTGCTCATCTCGTTTTGAGACCCCCGTGGTCAGTCCGGATGCGTCTATATCCACATCCACATCCATGTTCACGACGTCAGGCGGGTCGAAATAGACTGTGCCGGTCACTTTGTTCATCATCCCGCGTATGCTTGCCAGCATCAGGTACTTTATCGAAAAGGAAACGGACGAATGATCGGGGTCGATGCCCCATTTTGTCCTGGTGATCGCCTTTGCCATGATATGGGCTGCCTCCGTGCCTGGTTTTTTTAAAAGTATATCACCCGGAACCGGTCTTGCAACCGTTTGTTTTTGTTTCCCGCCGCCCCGATGCGTGATATAATTTTTTTGCCAAAGGGGTTTTTATTTTTGGCTGGATCCCATTTTTTGGGTTTTTTTTTGTTTCCTTTTCCTTTTTTGTTTCACATCGTTGCATCAGGGAGGAGCAAAAATGCTGACCGGCAGGACGGGACTTCTGGAGTCTTTGATAGAGGTGTACACGATGGAGAAGGGCACCAGGGAGTTTTACCTGAGGGCCGCTGAAAGCGCTCACCTGGAGGTCTCGAAGGAGGCCTTCAAGGAGCTCTCCAGGTGGGAAGACGAGCACATGGGCTATATCCAGTACCTGTATCAGGCGATTACCGAGGACAGGGAATTTGTGAGCTTCGAGGAGTTCAAGGAAAAGGTCAGGCCAGACACCCTGGAGGGCGGCGTCCCGGTAAAAGACATAGAAAAGTGGCTGGAAGAATATTCTTTTAGCGACGAGCTGGGGGCCATAATCGTGGCGCTCAAGATGGAGGCCAGGGCGTATGCCCTTTATGACAGGCTGAGCAAAGAGGCGGAGGAGCCTTCTGTAAAGGCCATTATGGAGGACCTTAAGGATTGGGAAGAAGGGCACATAAAATATCTTAAGGACCTGCGCCTGAAGGTGACCGAGACCTCCTGATCCTTTCCTTGTCAGCCTCTCAGTCTGCCAAACGCCAGGCGGACTGTCTTTTCGCTTTTCCCGCTTTTTTGAGTTCTTCGCTTGAAATGCGCCCGCCCGTACCTATAAAATCATAGACTGCCATGAGGATACTCAAAGGGAAGAAGGAAATAGCGGGCTTTCTGGACCGCCTTAAAAAGCGGGGCAGGGGGGTAGACCCGAAGACCGTAATGGCAGTACAGAAGATCCTTGATTCGGTGCGCAAGGGCGGGGATGCTGCGCTCAGGAGGCTTACCCGCCGGTTTGACGGGCATGAGAACATCAGGCTTTCCGCAAGGCTGATAGCCTTCCATGCGAAAAAGGCGGACCGGAAGCTGGTTGAGGCGCTTGAGTTTTCCGCCGGGCGGATACGGGAGTTCCACGAGCGGCAGAGGCAGGGCTCCTGGTTTTTTGAGAAGCAGGGCATAAGGCTTGGACAGGTGATAAAACCCCTTGGCCGTGCCGGGGTGTACGTGCCGGGAGGGAAGGCGTCCTACCCGTCGAGCGCCCTTATGAACGTGATCCCGGCCCAGGTTGCGGGCGTGCGGGAGATAGCCGTTGCCGTGCCGTCTCCAGGCGGGCATATAAACCCTGCCGTGATGGCGGCGGTCCGCCTGCTTGGGGTGGAGGAGGTCTATACCGTCGGGGGAGCGCAGGCGGTGGCCGCGCTGGCCTACGGGACCGAGTCCATAAAGAAGGTGGACAAGATAACCGGCCCCGGAAATATTTACGTTGCCATGGCAAAAAAGCTGGTCTTTGGCGAGGTGGACATAGACATGATAGCCGGACCAAGCGAGATACTGATAATAGCGGACTCAGGCGCCAACCCCCGGTTCATCGCTGCCGATATGCTGAGCCAGGCGGAGCACGACCCCATCGCAAGCGCCGTGACCGTCACGGACTCGGAGAGTCTGGCCCTTGAGGTGCAAAAGGAGTTGAAGGCCCAGTTGAAAGGGCTTTCAAGGAGGGCCGTCGCCTCAAGCTCCCTTGGCAGATACGGCGCGATAATCATAAGGAAGGACCTCCGGGAGGCAGTCCAGCTTGCAAACCTCATTGCCCCCGAGCACCTTGAGATAATGACCCGCCAGCCGGACGCCCTGGCGGAAAAGATAGACAGCGCCGGAGCGATGTTCATTGGGGACTGGAGCCCGGAGCCGCTTGGCGACTACGCCGCGGGGCCAAACCATGTGCTTCCCACGGGGGGGACCGCGCGGTTCTCCTCTCCGCTTGGCGTGTATGATTTTCTTAAGCACACAAGCTACCTGAAGTTCTCAAAAAAGGGGCTTTCGCTTCTTGCGGACAGGGTGGAGGCGCTGGCCGAGGCCGAGGGGCTTACGGCCCACAGAAACTCCGTTACACTAAGGCGCCAGGACAGCGGGGAAGGGCGGAGGGCCAAAAAAGGGATTTGATTATCCCCCGCGCTCTGCGGTAAAATTTATGCCGGCCCTTCAGCCGGTTTTTTCCCTTTAGCCGGGGTAGCTCAGTGGCAGAGCAGCTGATTCGTAATCAGCAGGTCGTGGGTTCAACCCCCATCCCCGGCTCTCAATTTTCCCGTAAAATAAAAAGGTTACACAGACTCCGTTTTTTTCACTTTCCCGAGGACTAACACACTTCTAACATACCTATGAAAGCACAGATGTCGCATATAAGATACGAAAGGTTACTTGACGAGATATTCGCCTATGAGCATGGGCAACTTACAGACCACGAGGTAGTCAATCTTTTTCAGGAATTGATAAAAAACGGGATGGTCTGGAAGCTGCCGCCTCACTATGGTCAGCAAGCCCTGTGTTTGTTGGCGGATGGGTATTGTCACAGATGAAAAAAATTCGCCAAGGCTCCAATGCTATCAAGTGGGGGCAAAAAGTTCATAAACCAAAGAAAGGGAAGTTATAGAAGAAATGAAACTAGAAAAAACTGGTTTAAACAAGAAAACTCAAGAGAGGGAAACTGTGGAGTTTGAATGCTGCCCTTACTGCGGTTCTATAGAGCGTTTTGGGGCTGAGTTCTAGCGTTGTGAGCGGTGGGGGAAAATGGCACGTGCTGCCAAAGGGGTACTGGCCGGGGGCGGCCCTATGAAAAAATCCTCAATCCGAATCCCCACTCCTTATGACGTGAACTTTCTTGCTCGCACTAAGGGGTGGTGGGATGAAGAGCGCAGCCTCCGGGAATGCTTGTGCCTCATTCACGGGGATATTTCCGAGGCCCTTGAAGCCTTTCGCGGCAGGGGGCTTGAGAAATGGTATTCAGAAAAGAAGCCAGAAGGGGTGGTAGTAGAACCAGCTGACGCGATAATCCTTGATTTGGCTGGGCACCTTGATATGGATATCGAACAAGCGATTTGGGAAAAACACGAGTTTAATAAAACCCGGCCCTACCGCCACGGAGGGAAGAAAGCATGACAAGAACACGGCCAAGCTGGGACAACTACTTTCTGGAACTGGCCTCTGTGGTCGCCACACGGGCAACATGCCTTCGGCGGAAGTATGGTGCGGTAATAGTAAAAGACCATCGGGTAGTATCCACAGGGTACAATGGCGCACCCTCCGGCAGGACAGACTGCCTTGAACGGAATTATTGTTGGAGAAAAATGAACAATATCCCTCATGGAACGGGGTATGAGAACTGCAAGAGCGTCCACGCGGAGGTCAACGCAATCATACGGGCTTCCTATGAGGACATGCGGGGGGCCTAATAGATTGCAATAGCCCTGAAATGTATACAAGAGAGGATTTTTTAAAACACGTAATTGACCCAAAAGGTACTTGGGAAATGAGGGGATGTTTAAGTTTTGAATTGGAAAACCAGATTAAATCAGCCATCAAAGGAAGCATACTTGCAAAGCCAAAAATTCAAAAAGCCCTAGGATGATCTGATATTTGACAGGACTTTTTTCTTCCGACCCTCCATTGAATTTCCCCCTCCAAACCCTTTATTATTAAGCCATTCGAGAGAACGGGAAGGGGGAAGAAATGAAACAGGTTGTCATTGATAATCCGGTCCTTAACTCCCCTTTCAAAGAGCCTACCCGCCATTTCCGGTTCACTGAAGAAGGGATAACCAATGAAATAGTCGAAGAGCGCCGGAAAAGCTCCTATTTCATCCCTATCGCCCAGCCCAAAAAGAAGGGCTTGCAACTCCGCTTTGAGACCGAATGGACGCAGGACCGGATCGAAGAAAACAAGTTCATAAACCGCGTCCGGGCTCAGGTGGACAAATGGCGCAAGGGTCGATACCAGGGCGTAACCAAGACCACTGCCCGGCTGCTTGAATACTGGAATAACCCCGAACGGGAAAAGGGGCTTTTCTTCTGCCAGATAGAGGCTCTTGAGACAGCAATTTACATAACCGAGATAGCCAAAAAATTCGGGGATACCTGGATTGGAAACGAACTCAGGAAATATAATGAGGATGCAAACCCGGCACTCTTCCGTATCGCCTTCAAGATGGCCACCGGAAGCGGCAAGACGGTTGTTATGGCCATGCTCATTGCCTGGCATACGCTTAACAAGCTCGCTAACCCTCAGGACGCGCGGTTTTCAGATACATTCCTGATCGTAACTCCCGGAATCACAATCCGGGACAGGCTCCGGGTCCTCTTGCCTAATGATCCTCAGAATTATTACAGGCAGAGGGACATCCTGCCTTCCGATTTGCTGGAAGAGCTCGGCAAGGCAAAGATTCTCATAACCAATTTTCACGCCTTTAAACAGAGGGAGCTTATATCTGCCGGGAAGATTACAAAACAGGTTCTTGCCCAAGGCAAAGAGAACGCCTTTACCGAGTCCCCGGACCAGATGGTCCGCCGGGTTTGCCGGGAGCTTGGAAATAAGAAAAACATTATCGTTATCAATGATGAGGCGCACCATTGTTACAGACGCAAGCCGGACGGTAACGGAGAGGCCTTGAGCGGAGATGAAAAGAAAGAGGCCGAGAGACGGGAAGAAGAAGCACGGGTTTGGATTTCTGGATTAGAGGCTGTTAAGACCAAGATAGGAATCAAGGCCGTTTATGATCTGTCCGCAACACCTTTCTTTTTAAGAGGTTCAGGCTATAACGAGGGCACTTTGTTTCCCTGGGTTGTTTCCGATTTCTCCCTTATAGACGCGATTGAATCGGGAATAGTGAAAGTTCCCAGGGTTCCGGTTGCCGATGATTCCATGACCGGCGAACAGCCCACCTACCGGGATTTATGGGGAAGGATAAAGACCCATTTGCCCAGGAAGGGCCGGAAGACCGAAAAGTATGCCGGGGAACCCAAACTGCCCAAAGAGCTTCAAGGCGCATTGCACAGCCTTTATGGGAATTATGAGAAGTATTACAAACTATGGGAAGAAAACAAAGAGGCGCGCGCAAAAGGACTTACCCCGCCTGTCTTCATAGTGGTCTGCAACAATACTAATGTCTCAAAGCTGGTTTTCGATTACATCGCCGGATGGGAAAAGGAACTGCCGGACGGAACTGCCGCCCTTGTTCCGGGCGAATTGTCCATTTTCAGCAATGTAAAAGATGGCTCATGGACCAGTCGGCCAAATTCCATCCTGATAGACAGTGAACAGCTTGAATCCGGCGAGGCCATGAGCAAGGAATTCAAGCAAATAGCTGCAAGGGAGATTGAGGAATTCAAGGCGGATTACAGGCAGCGTTTCCCTGGGCGGGATGCCGAACAACTGACCGATGAGGATTTGCTTAGAGAGGTCATGAATACGGTCGGAAAGCCCGGTAAGCTTGGCGAACAGGTGAAATGCGTTGTTTCCGTTTCCATGCTTACGGAGGGATGGGACGCAAATACCGTAACCCATATCCTTGGCATAAGAGCCTTTGGCACTCAGTTATTATGCGAGCAGGTTGTAGGCAGGGGTCTAAGGCGGATGAGCTACGCGGCGGATGAAAACGGGATGTTCTCTCCGGAATATGCCGAGGTCTATGGAGTGCCCTTCTCTTTCATCCCCTGTTCCGGCTCTACCATTGAAATAGTGCCCGGCCCGGCCCCTACACGGGTCAGGGCCTTGGCGGATCGGATAGCCTGTGAGATCACCTACCCGCGAGTAACCGGGTATAAATATGAACTGCCCTCGGAAAAGCTCTCAGCCGATTTTTCCAAGGAAGAATCCTATATGGCCTTGAGCACACAGGATATTCCCACCAAGACCGAGCTTGCGCCCATATTCGGGGAGATAAGCATCCATGATTTAACCGACCTTAAGCGCCGGAGAGAGCAGGAGATAGCCTTTCTGCTTGCAAAACTGGTTCTTGAGCAGTATTTCAAAGACAAGGAAGGCAATCTCAAAAGCTGGTTTTTCCCTCAGGTCTTTAGCATTGCAAATCTCTGGATAAAGAAATGCCTCAAGTGCAAGGATGATACTTTCCCTCAATTGCTTCTTCTCAGGGAATTCGCCTATGATGCGGCTGATAAGATTTACAAGTCTATTGTGTCCTCACTCTCAGGCGAGAAGACCCTTATGCCGATATTGCGGCCCTATGATACAGAGGGCTCTACCAAGTACGTTGACTTCGATACGATCCGCCCGGTTTGGCCCACAAAGCCGGATAAATGCCATGTCTCTCATGTAGTGGCGGACACAACCTCATGGGAACAAAAGATGGCATCCTCTCTTGAGGACATGGACGAGGTTATCTGTTATGTAAAGAACCAGGGTCTTGGGTTTACTATTCCCTATACGATGAGCGGAGAGGAAAAGAATTATATTCCCGATTTTATCGCCAAAGTAAAACAGAATGGGGATATCCTGAACCTTATCCTGGAGGTGTCCGGGCAGAAACGGAAGGACAAAGAGATCAAAGTATCTACCGCACAGACCCTTTGGATTCCGGCCATCAATAACCATGGCGGGTTTGGCAAATGGGCCTTTCTGGAAATCATGGACCCATGGGACGCAAAGAACACCATAAGAGAGGCGTTTGCGGGTAGCGTTCTATTTGCAGATAAGGAGACTAACTGATGGCGCGTGGCAAAAAAGAAAACTCTGGCATTAAGGCCAAAATAGTAAGCGTAAAACATAAGGACAAGCGGACTAATATTCCTACTGAGGAATTGCGCGGCTTTGTGGCCGAAGAAGAAAAAGGCTATAAAAAGATGCTCTATCCGCGAGACCCTTCCCTTGACCCTCAGCTCGTCTGGAAGGGCAAGGACGAGCAGGACATGAAGGACCTCGCCGTGCCCATTGTGCCCATTTATATTCAGGAGAAGATTCATCCGCAAGCCATCATAGAAGATATAAAGGCATATGCAGAGAAAGAAAGCCCAGCAGATCAACTTGCCCTGTATTCAGACTTTAACGGAATTAAATTTGAGGACCTGATTGATTTTTATAAACATGAGCAAAACTGGTCCAACCGCCTGATATTGGGCGATTCGCTCCAGGTTATGACCTCCCTTGCCGAAAAGGAAGGGCTCAAAGGCAAGGTTCAGATGATCTACATAGACCCGCCTTATGGGATTAAGTTCGGCTCCAACTGGCAGGTCTCTACCCGCAAGAGGGACGTGAAAGACGGGAAGGCCGAGGACTTGACCCGGCAACCGGAGCAGATACGGGCCTTCAGGGATACGTGGGAATTGGGGATTCATTCCTATCTGTCGTATTTGCGGGACAGGCTTGTAGTTGCAAGGGAGCTTTTGACCGAGACAGGATCGGTTTTTGTGCAGATAGGGGATGAAAACGTTCATCTTGTAAGGTGCATTTTGGATGAGGTTTTTGGGAGTGAGAATTTCTGTGCCCAGATGCTTTTTCAAAAGACAGGCGCATTCGATTCCAAGCTAATTCAGAGGAATTTCGACTCTTTGTTATGGTACGCCAAAAATCGCGATAATGTGAAATATCGCCAATTATTTACTCTGAAACAAGCGACATCTTATGAGACTACCTTTTTCGATCATGTTGAACAACCTGATGGCGTACGTCGCCCTCTGACTGAGCAGGAAGCAGAAAATCCAGCCGAACTACCAAAAGATTTCCGGTTATTTGCACGGAACCCGCTCAATTCCGAAGGTTGGGTTGATGCGCTAGGTTACGATTTTGAATTTGAAGGAGTGCATTACAGACCACCAGCGAATAGGCATTGGACGACTACTTTAGAAGGAATGAATCGACTCCGCGTGGCTGGCAAATTAATCAAAAGAAGCAATACACTCCGTTTTGTTCGCTATTGGGACGATTATCCCGCACGTGAATTAGGAAGCGTATGGACTGACACCGGGACAGGTGGTTTTTTTGGAGACGATAAATTTTACGTCGTTCAGACGGATAGCCGAGTCAGCGCACGATGTCTTTTAATGACCACTGATCCCGGCGATCTCGTTCTTGACCCCACATGCGGAAGCGGGACAACGGCTTATGTGGCCGAGCAATGGGGCAGGCGCTGGATTACCATAGACACAAGCCGGGTTGCGCTGGCCCTTGCCCGCACTCGCATCATGAGCGCCAAATATCCCTATTACATCCTTGCGGACACGCCTGAAGGCATACAGAAAGAATCCGAAATATCAGGCCACCTTGCGCCCGATATGCTGCCCAAAACGGAAGGGGACATAAAGAAGGGTTTCGTTTATAAGCGCGTACCGCATATAACCCTTAAATCCATCGCCAATAACCCGGATATAGACACCATTCATTCCAAATGGCAGGTGAAGATTGAGCCGGTCCGGGCGGAACTGAATAAACTTCTTAAGGAGAAGTGGGAAGAATGGGAAATTCCAAGAGAGGCCCCCACATCTCAAAATAAAGAGTGGCCGGATAAGGCTAAAAAGCTTCATGAGGATTTTTGGAAACTCCGGCGCGAGCGTCAGAAAGAGATAGACGATTCGATACAGAAAAACGCCGATACGGAAATCCTTTACGATCAGCCATATGAGGATAAAAAACGCCTGCGCGTTGCCGGGCCGTTTACGGTAGAAAGCCTTTCCCCTCACCGGGTGCTTGCGGCTGATGAGGAACTGCCCGCCTCGGAAGTTGAGGGACGCAAGGCCAGCGCAAGCGGCCAATTCGAGAACATGATTATAGAGAACCTTAAAAAAGCCGGTGTCCAGAACACCAAGAAAGGCGAGCGCCTTAAATTCGACCGGCTTGAGCCATTCGCGGGCACATGGATTCATGAGACAGGCGAATATACCGAAAAGGACAAGAGCAGGCGGGTTGCTGTCTGCATCGGGCCGGAACATGGCACGGTAGGCCCGGACCTGATAAAAGAAGCCGCGAAAGAGGCGGTTGAGGGTATGGGGTTTGACCTTCTTATTGTTTGCGGGTTTGCATTCGATCCCCATGTATCAGAAGAGGCCAAAAGATACGGCAAGCTCACAGTTCTAACTGCCCGGATGAACCCCGATCTTGCAATGGGGGATGAGCTTCTGAAAAAGACCGGGGCCGGAAACCTCTTCATGGTGTTTGGCGAGCCGGATATTGAAGTCAAAAAACAGAAGGACAACAAGATCAGCATCGAGATAAAAGGGCTGGATATTTACGATCCCACAACCGGCCAGATCAGAAGCAGTTCAACTGATGATATTGCCTGCTGGTTTGTTGATACCAACTACAACGGCGAAAGCTTCTTTGTCCGCCATGCCTATTTCCTTGGCGCGGACAAGCCCTATGAAAAGCTCAGGAAGGCCCTGCGGGCCGA
This sequence comes from Nitrospirota bacterium, assembly GCA_021813765.1. Lineage (GTDB taxonomy): Bacteria > Nitrospirota > Thermodesulfovibrionia > Thermodesulfovibrionales > JdFR-88 > JAKAEG01. The sequence continues at coordinate 1,158 of JAKAJM010000036.1, read as the reverse complement.
TATAGACGAGTCTGCCTGGGAATCCCTCTATACGACTATAAGCCGCCCTTTTGAGACTCCAAAAACCGGCAAAATTGCCGTAAAGGTCATAAACCATTACGGGGATGAGGTACTGAAGGTGTTTCAGATATGAATTGGCAAATACTCGAAGCAATTTCAGCAGCAATAGCGGCGATTTTTACAGGCTGGATTTTATTTGTAGCATGGAGTCAACTGAAAGCATCCAATGCCATTGCCACTGCTGATTTCGCCCTTAGATTCAAAAGCGATTTTTTTAAAAAAGAGACGCGGGAAATAATGATGCTCCTGACTGAGAATTTGCTCCAGTTTGAGACTGAAGGTGATTTTGCATATTTTAAGATTACACCTTTTGATTTTGAAACGAAAGCCATGTATTCGGTATATGAAGTAGATGATTTTCTCCTTGCCCATTTAGAGGACCTGGGCATGTTTGAGGAAAAAGGCATTTTGGATATTGACTATATTTATGAAGGATTCAGCTGGTTCATTGTGGCTGCCTTTGAAAACGAGCAAATCAAAAAATATATTGAGTGGTCCCGATCAGACGGAGAGGACATTTACGAAAAGCTGGAGTGCATTTATCATAAGGTTAAGGCTGAGGAACATAAGAGGTCGATAAGGCGAAAATGTCATAAAGCCTAATCGGGTCGTCCGTCCAGACGAATAAGGAAAAGAAAAGCATGGAAAGGGGCACCCTAATAGAGTTGTACCTACTTACCGCATTTGCGGCCTATAGGCTTGGGCGTTGACCGCTTATGTCCTTTGACAGAAACGGTTTTAGGCCCCGGTTTCGCTCCGACCCTTTTGGGCTGACAAACAGTTTTCGCCATTCGCCAACACCTCCTTCCAGACGGTTAGAGACCGTCATGCCCTAAAACGGCATAACCGCTGAAAGTGGGCTATTCGGGTGCCCGGATTATTTTACTTCAGAAGTACCCAGATTTCCTCGTCTTTCAAATCTTTTGGCGCGGGCTCGCCGCAACGTATGGCGGCGCACATTTCCAGACCGGGCACCGCCTCTAGCGAGGGCGGCGCACTAGGGTGGTGAGCTGCTTCCCTGATGGCAACTCCGCATTGATGCTTGTCTCGGCCCGCCTCAGACATATCGCAGGAACCAAATGGGGCTCCAGACAGTAT
>JAKAJM010000105.1 GCA_021813765.1 Nitrospirota bacterium | reverse complement strand
GCCTTCATGGGAGGCTTTTCGTTCATGAATTTCAATTATCTCGTAAAAAAGCTCCAAAGCATTCTTACTGCTGCGCCGGCGATGGCCTTCGACCTTGCGCTTAGCACCTACTGTCCCCAGTGCTCGACAATTTTGGGTAAGTTCGAAAATATCTCGGACAAGCTAAACGGGTTGCAGTTTAACGACTGCACGGCCTCGAAGGCGGTGGTTGCGCAGCTTATGGGCCCGTACACCAGGAACCCCGGACAGTACGAGCACGCGCTCTCCGATTATGCGGCGAGCCAGGGCTGGACGAGCCTTTGGCAGGACATAAAACAGGCGACAATCTCGGCGGGCGACACCGCGGCGACCCCCAACACAAGCGGAACGCCGAATTTAAGCGGTATGTACGCGGGCTGCCCGCAGGACGTAAAAAACCTGTTCCTTACTCCGGGCTTCCTCCTGGACCATCTTCAGGCACAGTTTGGGGGCGGCTCCACAGACTATATTGCCCTTCTCCGGGGCTTCATTGGAGACGTCGATTTTTCCGCGGACAAGACCGGAATGCTTTACCCGTCTCCAATTGCCCCTTGCGATACGAACCTTAGAAAAAGCGTGGACAACTTCATAGCCGGAAACACGGAGGCCAAGTCAGACAGCGGCACTTGCGCCCCCCTGCCGGACGTCAACGCCAACTTGGAAACCTGGGCCGCAAACACTATGACGGGTATCATCGGCCAGATGGAAGTCCAGGGCCGCTTGACCTCCGACCAAGTGGATTTTTTAAGCCAGATCCCACTTCCGATGGAGCTGATTCTGAAATACGCCGTCAGCACCGGCCAGGAGGCCTCTATGGCCTCGGAGTTTTCCACCATCGCCGCCAAGGCCTATGCCTATGCCATGATGGCCGACCTGAACCACAACGCGCAGGTCCTGATAGACAAGGGGCTGATAGTCGCCCGGGACGAGCCAAGCTCGGTCGCAAACACCTCCGCCAACAGGTGTGACGTCCATCTTCTGGCTGCAAGCCCGGTGCTTCTGGATTACAAAAAAAGGCTGGACGTGATGCAGACAGCTCTCGCCCAGGACTATACGAAATGGGCTTCAAGCCTTTACGCCTTGCAGTCTCTTGGGCGAAGGCTTGAGGAATTCAATGCCCAGGCGTACCGGAACCTGAGCGAGAAGTTCAACCCTTCGCTTGCCGAAAGAGCGGTCGGAGAATAGGAGAAAAGGATTTGAAAAGAATTCTTGGCATAGGGCTTGCCTTAGCGTCCGCATTGCTGCTTCTTCCCACGCCCGCGCACGCGGCCTGGGAGTACTACACCTACGGTGGCTTCGACTCCGTGCTGCCGGCCTGGCAACGCGTGGCGCTCATCTTCAGCGACAGTAACTACAATTCCCTGTTTTTTCCGATCGTCGTGCTTGGAATATTCTGCGCGATCGTGGTCCTCTATCTGAAACTGCTTGGCGGCGCCAACGTAGGCGGCCCAATGTCCTGGGCGGTGCCTGTGGGCATTGGGATAATCCTTTACCTGGGGCTTGTGGTGCCCAAGGACAGCCTCATGATATACGACCCGGTAATGAACGAGGGGCCGGTCGAGGTAAGCGGCATCCCCCTTGGAATAGCAGCCATGGCGGGGTCCTTGAACGAGATACAAAACGGCCTTATAGACATCATAGACACCTCCTCGGACCCCGTGGAGCTTTACCAGCAAAACGCCGGGGGCGAGGGGTTTAACATACTGCTTCAGACCGGGCAGGAGTCATTGCAGATCCCTCCGGAGCTTGAGGGCTCGATCCAGCAATATACGAAGGACTGCCTCCTTTTTGAGCTTACGCGCCCGGGCACAACTCTTACGCCCTCGGAGCTTGCAAGCAGCACCGATTTCAGGACGGACTACGCCAAGGCGGCAAGCCCTGCCATTTACACGGTCTCCTATATCTCAAACTCCGTGGGGGACACGATGACCTGCCAAGACGCATGGACCGCGATAAACGGCGCGGTAAGCTCCTCGTCGACCTGGACGAACGACATAAACAACATCTGCGCCCAGTCCGGATACGACCCCACCATCCCGGCCGAGCTTCAAAAATGCAAGGACTTGGCCACGGACACGAGCGAGTGGATATGGGGCTCGAATTATCCCCTTCAGAACCTGGCGATGCAGAGCGCCTTCACCCAGGCGATAGAGGAGACCTTCAACAACGCCTCCCCGGACCAGGCCATCCAGACCCTGGCCGCAAGGCAGACCGGAAGCGACTGGCTTTCCGCGGGCCTTGCCGGCAACACCTGGATACCCGTCATCATGGCCGCTATGACCACCCTGGCCATAGCTATACTGCCTTTTCTCATAATGTTTCTGCCCACCCCGCTTTTTGGCAAGGTCATCTCTCTTATCGCGGGCATTTTCATCTGGCTTACCGCCTGGGGGGTGATAGACGCGATAATACATAGCTTCGGTGTGGACTATGCCCGGCACGCGGCCCAGCAGCTCCAGCAGTTTGGCCTGGGCGTAAAATCCATCAGCTATTTCCCCACCTTCGGGATGAAGACGCTTGCGGCCTTCGGCAACATGAGGTGGTTTGGCCTCATGTTGGCCACGGTCATCACTGGCATGCTGGTGAGGTTCGGCGGCTCCGCCCTGGCCCATCTGGCAGGAGGCCTTACGGCGGGCGCCGCGGCCGGTGGCTCAGCAGCCGGGCGGATGGAGATGGACCCGCAGACAAAAGGGGGCAAGTTTGAGGGCGAGGCCAAGGGCTTTGGCCTACAGGAGTCCATCGGCGGGTCGAACATGGAGATGCGGCAGATATTCGACTCCTACAGGAACCGGAGCATGAAGGGCCTGTCGGAGGGTGCGGCACTCGGCGGGCCCGGGGCCTCCATGCTATCCGGAGAGGCCCAGGGAGCCGCGGAGCGGGGCACAGGAGAGCTTTACGGGCAGTTCAAGGACCAGTTTGGCGGGGAATACGCCGGCGCGCCGGAACTCCTTCAGGACTCAAGGGCGGAAAACTGGGCCTCAGGCCGGCCCGGGGCGCTGAAGCCACTACAGAACTTGGACGCCTTGGGCGCAAACGCGGTCCCCACGCTGATTTCCGCCGGGGCCGTTGGAGTGGGCAAACAGGTGGCTGACGAACAGGCGCTGGCCCAAGTGGCCAAAGGCCAGGGCAAATCGGTCATGGGCCTGGAGCGGGACTTGGCGGAGGGGAAACTGGAATCGACCGTGGGCGCCATAAACACCTACGGCAGGCTCACCGGGGCAAAGTCTTTCGACCAGGCGGCCGCAGGGTACTTTGCGACCATGGGGCGGGTAGCCGGGGCCGGGACCACAGGCTCAGCGGCGGGGCTTGAGGAGATAGGGCCGGAAGGGCTGGCCTTCAAGACGGAAAGGGAGATGGAAAACGAGTACGCCAAGTTCCGCATGCTGGATGCGGCCGCTGAGGCCAGGGGGATGAGCCCCATGCAATTTCTGGAGGCCCACCATGGGGCCGGGATCTCCTTTGCCGACTCAAAGGCAAACGGCGTGGACACCATCACTATGTCGGCAGGCGGCAAGACCCTGATGTCCACATCCAGGATGAACCTGGACGCCGACCAGTTAAAGACCTTCGCAAAAGAACTGGACAAACCTGGCACGACCTACGCCGGAAGGGCGCTGCTGGCCGCGGCCGAAAGGGGGGAAGGGGCGGCAATCACGATGAACGCGGATTCCGCCGGGAACATAGTCTCGATGAGCGCCGAGTCCGGTGGCAAGGCGCTCCTTGACGACTATTCGATCGGCAAGACCGGCTATACGAACGCCTATAACGCGCTGACAACGGTCAATAGGGGGCTTCAGGAGAAATCCGGCACTTTCGTGCAAGCAGGCACGGATATAGAGAACAAGGACATCGACAAGACTGTCATAAGCCACGGCACCGTCTTTGATGACACCGCCTTCCAGATGGCACTGAAGGAAGATCCCTCCCTTGTCCGCCAGGTCACGAACCCGTACCTGAGCGATAGACAGAGAGATGCAGAAATAGCGGCTGTAGCGGGAGCCTTGGCAAAGGCGGCAAGCGGATTTGCAACCAGAACCGGTGTTTCTTTTGATTATACGAAAGGTAATGCCCAAGTCTCTGTTGGCGCTGGCGGAGGACTGATTTTTAAAGCTAATATGGGTGCATCGGGCGCAGTGGGTGGAGAAAGGCAAGATAATAAGCAAACGAATCTATTAGCGCAGCAGTATGAAACTATCATTCGCAGTGACCTTGGTAAAGCAAAAGAAAAAGGGCTCAACTGGAAAGATTCGGAAAATCTGCTTTCAAGAGACTTATCAGGATACACAACGGCATTCCAGAAGGAAGTCGAAGCAAATAATCCTGACAAATTCGGAGTAAGCTCTGTGGGGGCCGCTTTGAAAAGTGCTGAAGGTAAAATCGAATCGGCAAATATACCGACCAATTCTATTATAAAAGGCAGCGAGAGGGGAGAAATTAATTCAGAATAGCAAATAAATCAACTATGAAAGATTACCAACGATATATGTGAGAATGGTCTCCAGGCACATTAATACGCGTATTTTCTTCCTCGGGCAGTTCCACGTCATATTTCCCAGACCTCTTCTGCAGCGGCCTTATGACCAGAAAGAAGAAGCCCGCGAATATCCCGATTATTATGAGGGTTGTCGTCATTTTTCTATCTTTTCCTTCCAATACTTCAATACCATTAGCTGACAGACGATGTCAAGAGTTTTTCTGATTTTTATGTCAAGGAGCAGCGAAAAAAGGCAGAATTTGTGACAAGCAGCACAAGAAAGAGGAAGGTGATTGGCCCTTAGTTCAGTTTCAGGGGAAACCCACGAAGCGGTTTGATAGATGGCGGTCTAGGCTATTAAGGGCAGCCGATCTGTTTTGTAATGAAAAGAGCCTTAAAATCACACTCTTTTCTAATTTCCCGATGCAGTATATTTCTATATATAACCACTTGATTTTAAAGGATTTCTTTTATTATACTATTTGGGGAGGAATGAATTAGTGATTCCGGTAATTGATCTGTTTTCAGGCCCCGGAGGGTTGGGGGAAGGATTCTCTGCAGTATTCGCAAATGATGTCAGACGTTTTGATATCAGATTGTCTATCGAAAAAGAAAAAAATGCTCATCAAACACTCAGGTTGAGACATTTTTTCCGCGAATTCAATTTTTCTCAAGTCCCAGATGACTATTATGCCTTTCTTAGAGGAGAGATAAGCCTCCAGGAATTATTTGACAGACACCCACAGGAAGCCGAAATTGCGAATACAAAATCATGGCTTGCTGAATTAGGGAGTGAAAAAATGCCGCAAAGGACTGTCAGAGATCGGATCAGAACCGCACTGAATGAAAATGAAAATTGGGTACTGATTGGAGGCCCTCCGTGCCAGGCATATTCACTTGCAGGTCGTTCGCGCAATAATAGTAACGAGAATTACGCCCCGAAAAAGAAAATTCTTGAAAGACTTTATCTGGAATATCTGCAAGTAATTGCGGACCATTGGCCAGCCGTATTCATAATGGAGAATGTCAAAGGTCTCCTTTCAGCTACTCTGAAAAATCAAGGAATATTCAATCTTATAATTG
>JAKAJM010000035.1 GCA_021813765.1 Nitrospirota bacterium | reverse complement strand
GATCGAGGGGAAGATATCTTCCAAATGGGAGACGCCCTCCGGCGGGCAGGCGCTTGGGTACGTCGAGGGGCCCAGGGGCTCGGTGTTCTACTTCGCCAAATCCGGCGCGGACGGAGCGCCCCTCCGGGTAAAGCCGCGTGCGGCCTCCTTCTGCAACTGGCCGCTCATGCCTTTTGCGGTGCACGGCAACATAGTGCCGGATTTTCCCCTTATAAACAAAAGCTTCAACCTTTCCTATTCGGGGTGTGACGTATGAATCCCCCAAAAAAAATGTGCTTTTCCGGTTTTCACATGTCACTGCCGCAAGCGAAGCGCGCCGGGAACCTTCCCCTTGCAAAAACACGATTCCGCCCGTTTTTATTCGCAACTGGAATAAATCAGGCCGGAATGACAAATTACACTGCAATGGTAATTGACCGGACAGACGCAATAGAAAAAAACGGGAAAGGGGAAAAGCCTTTCTGTCTGTTTTCTTAAAAAAGGAGGCTGATTTCAGGGTTCATGATCGGGCGAATTTTTTATAACATAATAGGGAAGAAGCAGGCCCTCCCACGGAAGGACATAATGGAGGCCGCACCGGAGGCGATGCTTGCCCAAAAAGAGGAAAAGGTCTTTTTCGCCGGCGGATTCAGGCGTTCGGTCAGGATCAGGCAGGTCGATGCGGGCTCCTGCAACGCCTGCGAATGGGAGTGCACCGCGCTTACCAACCCGGTGTACGACATACAGCGCTTCGGCATCGATTTCGTGGCCTCTCCGAGGCACGCGGACATCCTGCTTGTGACGGGGCCCGTCTCCGTCGCCATGGCAAATGCGCTTAAAAAGACCTGGCTGGCAACGCCGGACCCAAAGATCATCATCGCCTGCGGGGACTGCGCCAGGGACGGCGGCATCTACAGGGGCAGCTACGCGGTCACCGGCGGGGTGGACAAGGTGGTGCCGGTGGACGCCTTCATACCGGGCTGCCCTCCAAAGCCGGCCCAGATCGCAGCAAATATAATGCAAATCGTTAAAGTATTGTCTAAAATAAAATGAGCCGCGTGCGGGGCCCTTGGCCCCTTATATCCAAGCAGGAGGATGTGATGGAGATACTGATCACAAAGGACCCTGAAGAACCTCCAGGTAACGCCGTGAATGCCGTCCCCCGGCAGGCCGCTGAAAACGATTCCCTTTTCAAGGCCGATGACCCGGCGGGAAAGCTTTGGCCCAGCGTGACCACCGAACAATGGAACGACTGGAGATGGCAGATGTTGAACCGGGTAAGGACGATGGAGGACATCTCCTGCCTGCTTGACCTGAAGCCTTATCAGAAAACGCGTTACAAAAGGCTCATCGATTCCTTCCACTGCTCCATCACACCTTATTATCTGTCGCTTGTCAGGGACATGTCCGACCCGGAAGACCCCATCAGGAAACAGTGCGTTCCGGACCTGAGGGAGCTTGAGTTCCAGATGGTGGGCGTCACCGACCCGCTTGAGGAGGAAGAGGACATGCAGACGCCGGGGCTCGTGCACAGGTACCCGGACCGGGTGCTGGCCATAGTTACCAACACCTGCAGCATGTATTGCCGCCACTGCACCCGGAAAAGGATATGGCACGAGGGGGAATCGGTCCGGACCAAGAAAGAGCTCACCGGCATGGTCGAATATGTGCGGGCCACACCTGAGGTCAGAGAGGTGATCGTCTCCGGAGGGGACCCTCTCACGATGAACCTGGAGCTGCTGGACTGGTTCCTGGGGGAGCTGAGGAGGATATCCCACATCGAGGTGCTGAGGATAGGGACAAGGGTGCCGGTGGTCATGCCCATGAGAGTGACGGGCGAGCTTGTGAGCATGCTTAAAAGCCACAGGCCCTTGTGGGTGAACACCCAGTTCAACCACCCGCGGGAGGTGACGGCCGAGGCGGCAGAGGCCTGCGACCGGCTGCTTACGGCGGGCATTCCGGTCTCCAACCAGTCGGTGCTTCTGAAAGGGATAAACGACTCCCCCGACGTCATGAAGGACCTGTGCCATGCGCTTCAGCGCATCATGGTGCGTCCGTATTACCTTTTCCAGTGCGACCCGGTAAGGGGTGTCGAGCACTTCAGGACCAGTCTGTGGAAGGGGATAGAGATACTGGAGACGATGCGGGGCTACACGGGCGGGCTTGCTATCCCCACATTCGTCGTGGATGCGCCCGGCGGAGGGGGAAAGATACCGCTTCAACCCTTCTATCTGCTTTCCGTAAACGACAAGGACGTGCTTTTGAGAAATTACGAGGGGATGATAATAAACTACTTCAACCCGGACAACAACCAGCCCGAAAAAAGCAGGAGGCCTGGAGGAGGCGGCAGGAAGTTAAGCGGCACCGCCCAGCTCCTTAAGGGCCAAAGAAAGGCGCTGGTCCCGGAGGAGACCCAGAGGTACAAGCGCAGGAAACAGAAAAACGCGCTTTTCCCGATGGGGCAGGCGGGCCGTCAGGGGGCTGCAATGGAAGAGGCGGGGGGCCATCAGGCCCGGAGCGGGAATGACTGCGGCCATCCGGATGAGGAAAAGGTTCCATTTGAAATCCCGCCCGAAGAGGGATATTTCAATCTGCTTGATAAAAAACCGGAAATGATATGAAGATAGGACTCGTCTACGATCTGAGAAAAGAGTACCTGGAGATGGGCTTCTCCGACGAGGAGACCGCGGAGTTCGACAGCGAGGAGACCATAGGCGCGCTGTCCCAGACCCTGGAGAGCCTGGGGCACGAGGTCTTCAGGATAGGCCATATCTACGAGCTTGCCAGGCGCCTTGCGCTTGGCGAGAGGTGGGACCTGGTTTTCAATGTGGCTGAGGGGCTGCACGGCAGGAGCCGGGAGGCCCAGGTGCCCGCCCTCCTTGAGGCGTTCAACATCCCGTACACCTTCTCAGACCCCTTGACGCTGGCGCTTGGCCTGGACAAGGCGATGGCAAAACGGATATTCCGGGAAAGCGGCATACCGACGCCCGATTTCTTTGTCATCAATTCAGTGGAAGAGGTCTCAGGGCTCCAGGGAGGCGGGAAGAAAAAACCGCCCGTGCCATTCCCGCTGTTTTTGAAGCCGGTCTCCGAAGGGACCGGAAAGGGAATAACCGCCTCTTCCATTGTGGAGGACCAGGCGGAGCTTAAAAACCAGGCAAGAAGGCTCCTTGCGAAATACGGCCAGCCTGTCCTTGCGGAGGCCTGCCTGTCCGGGCGCGAGTTCACAGTAGGCATACTGGGGACCGGCGAAAAGGCGCGTGCAGCCGGAGTGCTTGAGGTAAAGCTCCTTAAAGGGGCCGAGCCCGGGGTTTATTCCTACACAAACAAGGAGCTCTGCGAGGAGAGGGTTAAATACACGCTTGCAAAAAGCAAAAAACTGGTGGAGGAGGCCTCCGGGCTTGCGCTTAAGGCCTACAGGGCACTTGAATGCAGGGACGCTGGCAGGGTGGACATCAAGGCAGACGCGGAAGGAGGACTTTACGTGCTTGAGGTAAACCCCCTGGCTGGCCTGCACCCTACGCACTCGGACCTGCCCATACTTTGCCATCAGGCCGGGATGAGATATGGCGAGCTTATAAAAAATATTCTGGACTCCGCCCTCGAAAGAAGAAGACAGGTCCCCGTCGCGGGACGCTTCGCCCCGGCAGGAAGACGGTCTTCAGGCGATTGATGGACTGGCGGGCTTCAGGTTTTTGGCTCTTACGGATTTTGTGCGGGTGCACTTGCCATGGCTGTATCTGCCCGGCCCTTTCGTTCGGTCATGCGGTTGCGGTCGCATACGGAACGTCCGTTAAGGATGTCTTCGGGACGAAGAGACGAACAATCGTCAAGATGCGTTCCTTTGGCATCCGTCCGCTTTACTCCCTCTCTCAAGGACCAGGCAGATGCCAACCTATGCTTGCTGGAACAGAAGATCCAGGTTTTTTGAAAAGAACTTTTTCTTTTTCTGTCTTGTCCCTGTTTTTTCATCCATGAGAGTGGCGGTTGCCTATAACGAGCCCCGGCTGGGGGAGCCGGACTCCCTCGACGTCCTTGAAGAGGTCTTCCTGGCAGAGGAAGCGCTCCTTGCGCTTGGACATGAGCCGGTAAAGACGCCTATGTCTTTTTCGGGCGGGTTCGCGGAGCTGCTTAAAAAAATAGACCGGTCGGCCCCCGATGTTGTCTTTAACCTGGTTGAGTCCGTTGGTGAAAAAACGGAGCTGCACCCGGTGGCCGCGGGGCTTTTTGAGGCCGCGGGCTACCCTTTTACCGGGGCCGGTCATGCCGCGCTCCATTTGACCACCGACAAGCGTCTGAGCAAGGCATTGCTGTCCGCAAAAGGCATCCCCACGGCAAAATGGGCCGCCTATAACCCATCGGACCCGGGAAAAAGCGCCGGCCTGCCAGGCCTTGAGGGTCTGGATTTTCCGGTCATTGTGAAGCCCGCCTGCGAGGACGCCTCCATAGGGATAACCGACGAGTCGGTCATCAGGAACAAAAAGGCGCTGCTCCAGAGTCTGCCCCGGATCCACAAACATCTGGGCGGGAAAAAACCGCTCCTTGTCGAGCAGTTCATAGACGGGCGGGAGTTCAACGTGTCCATGATAGAGATTGGCGGGAGGCCAAGGGTCCTGCCGCCCGCCGAGATGCTTTTTGCCAACTGGCCCTCAGGCAAGCCCAGGATAGTCAATTACAAGGCCAAATGGCACCCGGACGCCTTCGAGTATGTGAACACCGTGCGGACCTTCAGACCTGAAAACGCGCCCATCGAGGATATTCGGAGGATATGCCTGGCCTGCTGGGATGCATTCGGCCTCACGGGCTACGCGAGGGTGGATATGCGGCTTGATGCCGGCAACAGGCCGTTTGTCATGGAAGTGAACGCAAACCCCTGCATAGCGCCTTTTTCCGGTTTCATCCAGGCCGCAAAATTCGCGGGCTACAGCGAGAAAGACATTGTCGGGGCGATGCTCGATGCGGCGGTGAGGGGAAGCCGGAAAGCGGCAAGCCAGGCAAGGGATGGGAAAACCAAAAATGCCGGGGCAATAAAAAACAAAAAAAGAAAGAAAAAGAAAACGGGGAAAATATCCTTCAGGGAAGAGCCGGTGCCTGAAGACAGAAAGAGGCTTGAAGAAATGCTCTCCTCCACCGGCGCGTTTTACAAACGGGAGATCGACGTGGCCATCGAGCTTCTTGACGACAGGCTGGAGAAGGGCATAAAAAGCGAGTACATCTTCCTTTTTTGCGAGGTGGACGGGAAGACTGCAGGGTACGTCTGCTACGGGCCGATAACCATGACCAGGGGCAGGTTTGACCTCTACTGGATAGCCGTGGACGCACGCATGCAGGGCCGGGGAGTGGGCAGCGCGCTTTTGCTTGAGGCCGAAAGGAAAATGGCCGCGCTCGGGTGCAGGCACATATATGTGGAGACCGCCTCCAAGAAAAAATATGCCCCCACAAGGGAGTTTTACAGGAAAAACGGCTATTGCTTTACCGCCCTCGTGCCGGAATACTATGCCCCGGGCGACGACAAGCTCATATTCATGAAGACGCTTGGATCCTGATTAAAAAAACGGCTCTTCCGGATTTTGTGTGGGTGCACTTTTTTGCCAGGGCTGTATCCGCCCGGCCTTTTCGTTCGGTCATGCGCAACCCGGATAAGCACAAAAACCCGCTGCCGTTTCAGGACCCAGCCATCACCTTTGCCCTTGCCTTGTCCCAGCGGGAAAGCTTCAGGTGGCTGTCTATGGCTCCCAGCATTGTCTCGGATTTTTCCCTGTCCCCGAGAAGCCCAACCCGGACATATATCTTTGAGGTGCCCGCCGTGACGGAGCTTATCTTTATCCATATCTTCTTCCCGCCTGAAAACCTGGATTCGATGCCGGCTGAAAGCGAGTCATGGGCCTCTTTTACGACCGGGAGGCGGAAGTCCTTCAGTGCGGCCATGGCAGCCCCGTAGACCTGGGGCACGGGCCTGTCCAGGTTCTGGGAAAGCTCTCCATTTAAGTAGGCGTAAGTACCCCCTCCGATGGCGCCGCCAGTCAAAACGGCCACGCACCCGGAGAAGAGCATCATCACGGCTAAAAGACCCGCCGCCTGCCTGAGACAAACCCTGAACCTTCCAGACCCCATTTCATCCTCCAGCGGTTTTTTGTTTTTAGAACCTACCTCAAAAAATCAATTTTGAGACAGGTTCCAGTGAGGGGCGGAATCATCCTTAAAATATTGATTCCGGACGCGCTCCGCTTGCGGGAATGACAACAAATTAATGCTAAAGACTTTTGAAGCGCCACCGCACTAGTTTGATCCTCTGATAATAAATTATTTTCCACAAAGAAAAAAATCCCCTGTGGCGCATCTGATAAAATAGATGCCTATGATGTTCAGGCCCGGGACCCTTGGAACAATAAAAACGCCCCTTGCGGGATTTTTTTTGGGGATGATCCTGCTTGTGATGGGGCGCAGGCTTTTCTGGCTTTTTGTCGGCGTGGTGGGCTTTGTCTTTGGCTTCCACCTTGCACGCCGGCTGCTGCCCCATCAGCCGCACAGCACCGCTTTTGTGATAGGGCTTGCAATGGGCCTGGTTGGCGCGCTTCTGGCCGTCTCCCTGCAGAAGATCGCCATAGCGGCTGCAGGTTTTTTGGCCGGGGGGCATCTCCTGCCTCAGGCCGTGAAGGCCTTTGGCATGGCCACTCACCAGAACCATTGGGTGCTGTTCATTGCCGGAGGCATTGCCGGCGCGGTCCTGATGAGCCTTGCCTTTGGTTTTGCCCTGATCGTGCTTTCTTCGCTTATGGGGGCGGACCTTATCCTCCAGGCCCTTCATACCGGAGGCAGATGGTACTCCATTCTTTTAGTCCTCTTTTCAGTAACAGGCGTTTTGCTGCAGTCCGGTCTGCTCAGGCCGGGGCGCTCAGGCAGCAGGCAAAGACGCTAGCAAAAAGCGGCAGATATTTTTTTGGCACTTCGGGAATTCCTGCGGGGTAGATCGGCGGGATCTTCCGGGCGGCACAGGGGTCTTCGATATCTGCCCAGCCCTTGAGAGAGCTAGTACGCGGATGGATGCCAAATTGCCGCATCTTGACCATCGTTGCGCCTCTTCGCCCTGAAGACACCTTGACAGGACCGTCTGTATACGCCGGAACCGCCCGGCCGAACGAAAAGACCAGACTGATACGGCCATGACAAAAAAGCACCGCACACGGAATCTGAAGAGCCTTTTATTGCCGTGGCACGTCCTTACCGGTAGTTCGAGAACTGAAGATGTACGCCGAAATCCTTTTCTTTTAGCTGCGCCATTATTGCCTGGAGGTCGTCTATCTTCTTCGCCCTGACGCGCACCTGGTCCTTCTGTATCTCCGGGGTTACCTTAAGCTTCATGTCCTTGATGACCTTGACGATCTCCTTTGCCTTGTCCTGAGGGATGCCCTGCTGGAGCGTGACCGTCTGCCTCACCGTGTTTCCAGCCGCCTGCTCCAGCTTGCCGTAGCTGAGCGCCTTGAGCGCAATGCCGCGCTTGATTATTTTTGACTGAAGGATATCGACAACGCTCTTCATCTTCTGCTCATCGTCGGACACAAGGGTAATAACCCCCTTGCCTTTATCCAGATCTATTGAGCTCTTGCTGCCCTTGAAATCGAACCTCTGGCCGATCTCCTTCACCGCCTGCATCACGGCATTGGTCACCTCCTGCATGTCCACCTCGCACACTATATCGAAAGAATGCTCGTCAGCCACCGGCTCCTCCTTGTTCTGCCTTCCCCGCTGCGGATCCATCCGGGGGAAGATCCTGAGATTTATTTTCTGTTCCCATCCTGGCGCTTAAAAGCGGGGCTGCGGTTTTTTTAATTTTTTCACCTCGCCCGGTCCCATATAGTATATATAAACATATCACGATTTCTTTTCTTTTTCGGCGGCAGCATCGCATGAAGCAGCGGCAAGCTGGCAGATCCGGCGCGGTATATACGATAGCCTTGCATACTTTTTTGCATTGATACAAGAGGAGACGGGCCCCGGCGGAGCCAATACCGTCCGCTCCCGCACAAAAAACCCTTGAAGAGCCAAAATGCTTTTTGGGGCCGTCTTAGGGGCACCTGCCCGGGGCCCTTTTGTCCGGGGCGTTAAGGTATATTAAAGCATGGACATAGGCAACATCTCAGGCGGCGCCCAGCCACGTGGGGCGGGAGGCGGGCCCTTGTTTGTGGGCAGGGGAGATGTGCTCAAGGCCCTTGTCGTCGAGGTCATCTCCGAGAACAAGGCGGTCCTTGAGATCGCGGGCAGGACCATAACCGCGGGCACGGCATTTTCACTGTCCGGGATGGAAGGCAAGACGGTCCTGCTGAAATCCCTTGGAGGCGGCCCTTCGGGCGAGCTGGTGCTGAAGCTGGCCGGGGAGGCGGGCCAGGCAGGCGCAAACCAGACGGAGAGCCTGATCGCGCAGATCCAGGGTCAGCTTGAGTCAGGTCCGGCTGACGCCATCATGGGCAGGCTTGAAGACCTGCTGATTGGGGCTTTTTCCGCCGGAGAAGGCAAAATCGCGCTAACCGCGGGGGAGAAGTCCGCGGTCGGGGGACTTATTCTGCGGATGCTTGAGGCAGGAGGTAAAGGTTTCAGCGAAAAGCTTTCGGACCTGCTCTCCATGGCGGAGCCCCTTTTAAACGGCGCTGCGGCCGGTGACGATGCGGACAGCCGGAAAATACAAGGACTGCTTGCGGCCATTTCCGGCCTTTTCCCTGGCGCCCACGAGTTGACCGCGGAATCCCTTGCGAAGGCGGTAAAGGACAGCGGGATACTGCTTGAATCAAAGCTGCTGGCAAATCTGTCCGCCCAGGCGGAGGGAGAAAGCCTGGCAGCCGGGACAAAAAATACTGAAAAAGAAGTGGCGGGCGACCTGAAGGCGCTTCTCCTTAAGCTCAGGGCGGCGCTTGGCGGAGAAGGACAGGCTTTGCAGAAGGGCCCTGAAATGGCAGACAGCCTCTTGAGGGACATGCGCGCTTTTCAGTTCATGTCCAAACTCACCGGCTCTCTTTACGGCTTTCTGCCCGTCAGGTGGGAGGGACTGAAAGAGGGCAGGGCGGCTTTCAAACCAGGCGGGCAGGAGGGCGGCTCCTGCCTGATAAACCTTGACCTGGACGGGCTTGGAAAGATCGCGGTCTCCGTCTTTATGCGGGCAGGGGAGTTTTATGTCACCCTCAGGGTCCAGGACCCATCTTTCAGGCAGGCCCTCGAAGCGGAGGCCAAAAACGGGCTTGCCGAGGCCTTCAAAGGAAAGGGCCTTTCGCTAAGGACTGTGAACGTGACTGAGTACGAGGATTCTCCAAAAAACCATCTGGAATTCCCAGGCGGCGGGGAGCATCTTGTAAACATAATGCTTTAAAAGAGGGAGACCCTGTTTTTGAAAGAGAAAGACGGGATAAAAAAAGCGGCGGCGCTCAGATACAGGCGCGGCGAAGACAATGCGCCCGTGCTTACGGCCAAGGGGAAGGGCAAGACGGCAGAAGGCATAATCCGCCTTGCGAAGGAGCACAACATACCGCTGAAGGAGGACCCCGGGATAATAGACCTGCTTTGCACGCTGGAGCTTGACCAGGAGATACCCCCCGCGCTTTACAAGGCGGTGGCGGAGATACTTGCCTTCATCTACAGGATGGGCGGCAAACACCTCTCCGGGAAGGCAAATACGCCTTGAGCCACCTTCCGGCCCTTGCCGCCTTCATTTTTTCGGCCACCTACATAGGTGTAGCTCTTGGCGGCGTGCCTGGGCTTGCGATAGACAGGACCGGCATAGCCCTTCTTGGGGCGATAGCGATGGTGGCGACGGGGGCCTTGCTGCCCAAAGAGGCGGCAAAGGCCATAGACATCCCCACCATCCTGCTTCTGTATTCCCTGATGGTGGTCGCGGCCCAGCTCAAGCTGGGGGGATTTTACAGCCGCGCGGCGGTCTGGATAAACAGGTTCATTAAAAAACCGGGTGTTTTCCTTGGCGTGCTCATGCTTGTGAGCTCCGTGTTATCAGCCCTGCTGGCAAACGACATAGTCTGCCTGGCATTCACGCCGGTTTTATGCCAGTCGCTCCTGGGCGCGGGTCTCGATCCCCTCCCGTTTCTCCTTGGCCTTGCATGCGCGGCCAACCTGGGCTCCGCGGCAACCATAATCGGAAACCCGCAGAACATGCTCATCGGGCAGGTGGCGAGGCTTGGCTTCGGAAAATTCCTGCTGTGGTGCACTCCGCCCTCCGCGCTCTCCCTTGCGGCCTGTTACGCTGTGATCCTTCTTTTATACCGCGGGAAGTGGCATGGTAAAAACAAAAACAGAAATACCCAGCCGGCGCGGGCAGAGGAAAAACTGGCCCTCTTTCCACCGGACGATAGCCGGGGGCCGCAGTACGACAGGCACCAGACTCGGAAGGGGCTGCTGATAACCGCCGCGCTCATAGCCATGTTCTTTACGCCCGTGCCGAGGGAGCTTTCGGCCATTGTCGCGGCAGGCGTGCTGCTTGCAAGCAGAAAGATACCCACCCGCTCCATCCTGGGGCTTGTGGACTGGCATCTTATCACCCTCTTTTGCGCCCTTTTCATAGTGGTGGGAGGAATAGTCAAATACGGGCTGCCGGGACAGGCGGTGGCCTGGCTTGGAGCGCACGGGATGGACATCAACCAGCCCTACGCCCTTACGGCAATCGCCCTCGTCCTTAGCAACATAGTCAGCAACGTTCCCGCCGTAATGCTCCTCTTAAAACATATGGACCTTGGCATTGCCAAAAACCTGTATGTCCTTGCCCTGGCAAGCACCTATGCGGGGAACCTCTTCATCGTGGGCAGCATCGCGAACCTGATAACCGTCGAGCAGGCCAGGGCCTACGGCGTAAAGATAGGCTTCAGGGAGCATGCCAGGGTGGGCGTACCGGTGACCCTGCTTTCCATGCTGATAGCCATTGCCTGGACCGCCCTTGCCTGGTAAGCCGCGCACGGGCAAAAACGCTGTTGACTTAAAGACGCTGCGCTATATAATGGAATCATGAAAAGGGGTTTTCTTTTTCTGGCCGCCATAGCTGTGCTTCTCCTTGCGTCCTGCGCCTCTCCGGTCATAAAAAAGGATTTCCTTGAGCGCGGGCTGCGGGACGTCCCCATGAGCCGGATAGCGGAGGATCCAGGGAAATACAAGGGCCAGATGTTCGTGCTGGGGGGCGTCATAGCCAACACCACCGTGACTGACAAGGGGACCTTTATAGAGGCGCTGTTCATGCCCGTGGACAAGAAAGGCTACTTCAAACATGAGGCCGGCACGGGAAGGTTCATAGCCTTCTGGCCAAGGAAAAGCGGAATACTGGACCCGCTTTTGTACAAGCGGTACACCCGTGTCACAGTGGCCGGGACGCTGGCCGGGACGATGAGCGGCAAGATAGGCGCCGCAGCCTACGTGTTCCCGGTGATTGACGTATCGCAGATATTCCTGTGGAGCAGTCCGCGTTACTATTACCCTCCCGCATACTATTACTATCCGTATTATCCCTACGATTACTGGTATCCATATCCACCCTACGGGGGGGTTTACTGGTGAAGCCTTTTTCGAGCTCGGGAAATTCTGCTTTTTTGCAAAAAGGGTCGGGGGCCGGGAAGAAAAGACCCCTTCACTCCGGTAAACGCCCCGCTTCGTCCCGGTGGCCCCGGCGCTACATCCTTTGGGCCTTTTTGCTCCTCCTGCCCGCGCTGCTTGTTTCCTCATGCGCCGAGAGCCCGATAAAAAAAGTGTACCTGGAGCACGCAATAAGAGATGTCTCCATACCCGCGCTGCAGCAGAACCAGGCCCTTTATAAAGGCAGGCTGTTCCTGCTTGGCGGCATCATAGTGAGCACCCAGGTGACAAATGAGGGCTCCGAAATCGATGCCATCTATGTCCCGGTGGACCCGGGCGGGGTCCCCGGACCATCGAACGCGGCAAACGGAAGGTACATAGCCATGCTGCCAACGACCGGCGGCACACTGGACCCCACGATATACAAAAAGAACCTGGAGATCACGGTCGCGGGCGAATTCGTGGGCCTGCGCAAAGGCAGGCTGGACAAGGCACAGTACGACTATCCGGTATTCAGGATAGACCAGATATACCTTTGGCACGGGGAGCAGTACCAGCCCTATTATTACCCATATTATTACGGGTCTTTCTATTATGGGACATACTATAACTACCCCTATTACAATTATCCCTACTATTATTCCCCGTACTACAATTACCCGTATTACTATAACTATCCTTACTACAATTATCCTTCAGGCGGGTATTATCACAAAGGGCCCGGTCCCTTCTACCGCCGCTGAGCTTTTTTCTTCTTCTTTTTGCTTCTTCACATTCCCCGCGCCCTTTTCCTTGACATCCTTCAAAACAACTTCTTATACTCAAACTTGGTATGCATTCACCTCTTGAAGGCGTCCTTTTACAAAAAAGCCATTGCCAGGGACACTGTGATGAACAAGAAGATCCGGGGTGCCTGCCATAAAAAACTCTCCTCTTCTTGAGATAAAAGACCTGGACATATCCTTCACCCGCGCAAAAGGCGGGGTGAAGGTAGTGGACAGCGTCGCCTTTTCCATCCCCAGCGGAAGCATATTCGGGCTGGCCGGGGAATCAGGCTCAGGCAAATCCCTTACAGCCTTGTCCATCATGGGGATACTTCCTAACGGGGCCAGGGCCCAGGGGAGCATAAGGTTCAAGGGCCGCGAGCTGCTCGGGCTTCCCGCAGGGGAAATGCGCTCCATAAGGGGCAAAGAGATATCAATGGTTTTTCAGGAGCCCATGACGTCCCTGAACCCGGTGCTGAAGATAGGCTACCAGGTGAAGGAGGCCCTTCTGGCCCATCTGCCCATATCCAAAAAAGAGGCCCGGGACAGAGCGGTCCAGCTCCTGCGCTCCGTGATGATCCCATCGCCGGAGCAGAGGATAAACGACTATCCGCACCAGCTTTCAGGCGGCATGAGACAGCGCGTGATGATAGCCATGGCCATAGCCTGCAACCCTCCGCTCCTGATCGCAGACGAGCCCACAACCGCGCTGGACGTGACCATCGAGGCCCAGATACTGGAGCTGATAGACACGCTCCGGGCGGAAAGGGACATGTCCGTTCTGCTCATAACCCACGACCTTGGCGCAATAGCCAGGCATGCCCGGACAGTGGGCGTGATGTACGCCGGCAGGATAGTGGAGCTTGCTCCGGTTGAGGAAATATTCGCCGGGCCCAGACACCCCTATACGATAGGCCTTCTTGAGTCCATACCCTTCAAGAATAAAAAAGGCTCGCCCCTGAAACCCATCCCAGGGAGCGTCCCGCCGCCCTGGGGGCTGCCTCCGGGCTGTAAATTCTCGGACAGGTGCTCCTTCATGATACCTGCGTGCCAGCAGGCGGAGCCGGAGCTTGAAGAGCTGGCCTCCGGGCATCTCTCCAGGTGCATCCGCGCGAGGGAGATGAAATGGAGTCTTTGACTTTGCCCTTGACTGAGGGGCCATTGATAACTGCGCGCGACCTGAGGAAGTTCTTTCCTTTCAAAAAGGGGCTCTTCGGAAGGGAGATGGAGCTGAAGGCCGTGGACGGCGTAACCCTCGAGGTTGCCGAAAACAGGGTGCTTGGGGTTGTGGGGGAAAGCGGCTCCGGGAAATCCACCCTTGCCAGGATGGTCACAGCCCTGGACAGGCCCACCTCGGGTGATGTCCTTTTCCGCGGCAAGAGCGTTTTTGCCATGGACCGCCGCGAGCTGAAGGCGTTCAGACGGTCCGTGCAGATGATCTTCCAGGACCCCTTTGCCTCGCTCAACCCCCGGGCGACCGTTTTTGACACCATTGCCGAGCCCATAAAAATACACAGGCTGGCCGGGAAGAAGGACATCGAGCAGAAGGTGGCCGGGCTTTTGAAGGACGTGGGGCTGAGCAGGGAGGTAATGCACCGCTATCCCCATGAGTTCAGCGGCGGCCAGAGACAGAGAATCTGCATTGCGCGGGCGCTCGCCGTTTCCCCGCGGCTCATCGTGGCCGACGAGCCGCTTTCCGCCCTCGATGTAAGCATCCAGGCGCAGATACTGAATATACTCTCTGACCTTAAAAGACGGGACAGGATATCTTTTCTGTTTATAAGCCACGACCTGCGGGTGGTGGAATACCTGAGCGACGAGGTATTGGTGATGTATCTGGGCAGGGTAGTCGAGCGCTCGGAGGCAGACAGGCTTTTTGAAAAGCCGCTCCACCCTTATACTGCAGGGCTTTTCGCTTCGGCCCCGGCCATAAAGGCAAGGCAGATGTCTGAAGGGCCAGTTTCCGGGCAGGAGAAGACAGAGGCGCCCAAGGGCGACATACCAAGCCCGATAGACATTCCGCCCGGCTGCCCGTTCCACCCGAGATGCCCCAGGAGGTTTTCCCCATGCGGCAAAGTCTCTCCGCTGCTCATGGAACCCGCGGGGCAGCCCGGCAGGCTTGTGGCCTGCCACCTCTGGAATCAATTTTCATAGACGACTGGTTTTATTTGGCCGAAAGCATAGCTCCCGATTGTCATTCCCGCAAGCGCAGCGCGACGGGAATCAGTCTTTAAAGGCCGATTCCGGACAGATCCCGGACAAGCCGGGACTTCGAGCCTGAATGACACACAGAAAAAAAACCGGAAAAGCCTTTATTATTTATGTCCTATAGTAATTTTGACATCAATCCTTTTGCCGTCATCATCGATTCCCGCCCGATTTTAGCCGTATTACGAATAAAGACAGGCCTCGGAAATGGCGACAAACGACTTGTTCAAAAATCATTATTGGGTTATTTCTGGGACGCATACCAGGAGCAGCCCGCCCCTGGTTTTTTTACCCGGGGGGGCAGTTTACCTGAGGACCTGCCTTATGTCCCGCTCAAAGGAGGCAGGGTCGGGAGGGCCAAAGTATTTCTTCACAACAACGCCGTTGCTGTCTATGAGGAATGTGGCCGGGATGGGCATCACGCCATACAGGTTGTACACCGTGGAGCGGGAGTCTATCAGCACCGGATAGCCGATGGGGTGTGCGGCCTCAAACTTTTTCACCTCGCTTGCGCTGTCCTTGGTGATGCCAAAGACCCTCAATCCTTGCATCTCATATTTTTTGTAAATGCCGTTCAGCAATTTTATCTCGCCCACACAGGGAGGGCACCAGGTCGCCCAGAAATTAAGGACCACGACGTTTCCCCGCAGCCCAAGCCCGGAAAAAACAGTGCCGTTAACATCGCCCAGGGAGAACTCCGGGGCCGCCTCTCCCACCTGAATGGCGCGCGCCCCCCGGGGGAAAAAGGCAAGCAGAAAAAGAAGGATAAGCGGCAAGAAAATGGTCTTCCTCATAGGCCAATTATAGCAGATAAACCGGGGAAAATCGGACCAAAAGCGGCGCATGCGCCCTCTTTTGCCGGGCCAATTATTTTTCTTGACAACTTTTGCTTTTTTGATGTAATTTAACTGCTTGAGTAAAGGGCGGTAGCCCTTAATTTACCGTTAGAAGGGGGGTAGAGAATTGCATGCCTTAGGAACCCATCTTTTAGTGGATTTAAGGGATTGCAACATCGATGCAATTAGGGATCTGGAGTTCGTAAAGGACTCCCTGGTGCAGGCGGCAAAAGCGGCATCAGCTACTGTAGTGGATGTCTCCTTCCATGAGTTCAACCCGTTTGGGATAAGCGGGATGGTTGTCATAGCGGAATCTCATCTGAGCATTCACACTTGGCCCGAATACGGCTACGCGGCGGTTGACATCTTCACCTGCGGGGACCTCATAAAACCCGAAACCGCGGCCGCGTATCTGATAGAACGGTTCGGCAGCCAAAACCCCTCCGTGGTGGAGATGAAAAGGGGCATAATCTCTCCTTTTGACCAGAAACTGCCCCATAAGGTCTCTCAGGAGATAGAAAGTCTGTCATAGAAAAGGCCGGCGGTAAAATAAAAAACAGCCGGCCTGAAAGTTTTCCGTTTTTCAAAAGCAGCGGGGTCTTCATCATGCCCGGGAGACCTTAACCGGGCATCCGTTTCTTGTCTTATCCCTTCGTCCTTTTCAACTCATCCCCGGCAGTCCCGCATATCAAGCCCCGAGCATGTTAAAAATGGTTCGCTAGTGTATTGCGTCGTAAATCTCTTTACATTAGAAAGCTCCAAGAAATAAATCCGTTTTTTCGTCATTCCGGGGTCTTAATCGGGAATCCAGTGACCTTGATTTTTTTTTGCCGGACATAAGACAACGTCGCTGGATTCCTGCTCACTACATGCGGGAATGACGGCCAAAATACTCGAACAAATGTAAAGAAACGTTAGACTCACTACACTAGTGTAATGTCTCTCGAATAGCTGGTGTTATAAATAATAGGGCTAAGATCGCTCATTCTATCTTAATTTTGTCATTCCGGCTTGTCCGGAATCTTTCTTGTCTTTAAGAAGGATTCCCGATGCGCTTCGCTTGCGGAAATGACAACCAAAAAGGCTACACCAGCACGTTTTCGCTCTGTCTGTTCACCACGTTTATGGCAGATGGGGTTGTCGCGGCGGCAAAAAACCGTTTGACGCATTCATTTGAGCAGCACACACCCCCAACAAAACCACCACAGTGTGGCCTGCCGCAGGAGACGGCGGCCCAGGTCAGAGGCCTTTGGCTTTTTTGGGCAGAAGCGTAGCGAATGCCGCCCGTGCAAAAAACCCTGAAGAGCCTATTTTTTGTCCTTGAGCGCCGCGATGCCCGGCAGCTCCTTTCCCTCAAGGAGCTGAAGCGATGCCCCGCCGCCTGTCGAGATAAAGGATATGGAATCAGAGACCCCCGCCCTGCTTACCGCCAGGTCCGTGTCTCCGCCGCCCACTATTGTCAGAGCGTAGGCATCGGCAACGGCATGCGCTATTGAGAAGGTGCCGCGGCTGAAGGCATCTATCTCGAACACGCCCATGGGGCCGTTCCAGATGACCGTCTTTGCATTGCTCAGGGCCTCCGAGAACAGTTTCACCGAGGCGGGCCCGATATCCAGCGCCTTCCAGCCCCTCGGAATCTCCTGCGTGGTCACAAGCTTTGTCTCCGCCTGGGGCTCCACGCTCTGGGCCACGACACAGTCAACCGGCAGATAGAACCGGACATTGTTCTTTATCAGGCTCTGCCTTATCTTTTCGGCAAGCTCGAGCATCTCGTTCTCAACCAGGGAGTCGCCAACCTCATAGCCCATCGCCTTTATGAAGGTAAAGGCCATTCCGCCGCCCACGATGACCTTGTCCACCTTGTCTATAAGGTTCTCAAGGACCCCTATCTTTCCGGAAACCTTGGCCCCTCCAAGTATGGCTGTGAAAGGCCGCACTGGATTGCTCACCACACCCTGCAGGTAGCCCACCTCTTTTCTGAGCAAAAAGCCGGCAACGGCCGGGATGAACTTTGGTATGCCCACTATGGAGGCATGCTTCCTGTGGGCGGCCCCGAACGCGTCGTTCACATAGATTTCCGCCAGGGAGGCAAGCTCCTGCGCGAATTTCTCGTCATTTGCCTGCTCTCCCGGGTCGAACCTCAGGTTCTCGATGAGCAGCACGTCCCCGGGCCTCATCTTTGCAATCATGTCCTTCACGGGCTTGCCGTGCATCTCCTGGCTGAAGAGGACCTCCTTGTTAAGCAGGCGCTGCAGCCTTCTGGCCACGGGGGCAAGGCTCCATTTGGGCTCCGGCTTGCCCTGGGGCCTCCCCATATGGGAGGCGAGGATGACCTTAGCCCCCTCGTCTATCGCGTAGTTTATCGTGGGGAGGGCGGAGCGTATCCTCCTGTCGTCGGTTATCATCATGTTCTCATCCAGGGGCACGTTGAAGTCCACCCGGATGAATACGCGCTTGCCCTTGATCTCGATGTCCTCTATCGTGAGCTTTCCGAAATCGCCTTGTCCAAATGCCCCCCTTGCCATGTCCTTATGCCCGCTCCTTGATGTAGAGGATGAGGTCCTTGAGCCTGTTGGAATATCCCCACTCGTTGTCGTACCAGCTTATGACCTTGGCCATCCGCTTATCGAGAACAGTCGTTAGCTTGGAGTCCACCATGGAGGAATGCGGGTTCCCGTTAAAGTCTATGGAGACAAGCTCCTCCTCAACATACTGAAGGACGCCCTTCATCCTGCCCTCAGCCGCCTCCTTGAAACGCGCGTTTATTTCCTCCTTCGTGGTGTCCTTCGAAAGCTCAACGACAAGGTCAACGACCGAGACGTTCGGTGTGGTCACCCTTATGGCCATGCCGTCCAGCTTCCCTTTGAGCTCGGGCAGCACTAGGCCCACCGCCCTTGCCGCGCCCGTCGTGGTGGGTATCATGCTGACGGCGGCGGCCCTTGCCCTTCTCAGGTCCTTGTGCGGGAGGTCCAGTATGCGCTGGTCGTTCGTGTAGGAGTGGACGGTGGTCATTAGCCCCCGCACGATCCCGAAATTATCGTTAAGCACCTTCGAAATCGGGGCAACGCAGTTTGTCGTGCAGGAGGCGTTCGATATTATCCTGTGCTCCTTCACGTTGAGCTTGTCTTCGTTTACGCCCATGCAGACCGTCACGTCCGGATCCTTGGCGGGCGCGGATATCACAGTCCACTTGGCCCCTGAGGCAAGGTGCTTGGAGGCCGCCTCCCTGTTGGTGAAAAAGCCGGTTGATTCCAGCACCAGGTCAACCCCCATTTCCCTGACGGGTATCTTCTCCGGCTCCCTGAAGGAAGTTATCCTGATCTCCTTGCCGTTTACAGTGATGCTCCCCTCGCCGTGAGATATGGTGGCATCGAATATGCCGTGGACCGAGTCATATTTAAGGAGATGAGCAAGCGTTGCGGGGTCCGTGAGGTCATTGATGGCGACCACCTCTATGCCGGAGCCCAGGCTGGTGCGGAAAAAGTTCCTGCCTATCCTTCCAAAACCGTTTATGGCGACTCTCATTGTGCTTTCTTCCTCCTGTCAGTTTTTTTATTTTTTTTATTTTTTAATTAATTCTTATTTTTTACCCTGGCTTCAGGCCCTGTTTTTTCCCGGCCCGTCGACCCGGCCCATGACAAAACCGGTCATTATCTTCGGGTAGAAGTAAGTGGACTTTGGCGGCATCCTCTGCCCGGAAAGGGCCACCTCCATCACCTCGTTGACGCTTGTGGGGTTAAGGAAGAAGGCGGCATCCCATTGGCCGCTGTCCACAAGCTCAGTGGCCCGCGAGGGGTCCATCTCATAGGCGATCTCCGAAGGGTGCAGTTTTTTGCCAAGAACGAACTCATGGAGTATGACGACGTCAAGCTCCCGGAGCGCGGGATGGAAGTCCCCCAGGTCCATGCCGTCGTACACGGCGATGTAACCTTTGCCCCCCGTGTAGATGCCGAAGGTGTTCTTCATCCCCTTCATGCTCTGCAGGATCCCCGTGTCCGGCGGAAGCTCCCGCGTCTCAAAATGCTCTCCCATTACATCAGGCACTTTTGACCTCAGGGCGGAAGGGTCCGGCAGCTTCAAAAGCCTGTGGGTGGGCAGAACCGTCAGGCCCCCGTCCGAGATGTTGGCAAGAAACATCATCACATAATTGAAGGGAGCGTCTTCCATCTGCCCCGGAGCAAGCCCCAGTTCCTCGCGCCTCTGGCGCTGGTGCTCAAGCGCGGTCTCATACCGGTGATGGCCGTCTGCGATGAAGACCGGCTTGCCCTCAAGGTCCTTCCGGAAGGCCGCGATCTCTTCAGGCGAGTCTATTACCCAGAGTCTGTGCCTGAACCCGTCGGCGTCAGAGGCCTCAAGAAAAGGTGGCACGCCGCCTTCGGAAAACCTGTTAAGCACGCCGGAGGTACCGCCGTGCGTATTCTCATAAAAGGAAAAGACGGGGCTCGTGTTCATGCCGGTTGCCTTTATCAGGCTCAGCCGGTCCGAGCGCGCCTTCGAGTGGGTGCACTCGTGGGGATATACGCCCTGGCCCAGCGGCTGCAGCTTTACCATGGCAAACACCCCAAGGAGTTTTTTTGGTTTCCCCTTTATCAGGTAGCGGACCTCGTAGGCGTACAGGCACGGGCGCTCCGCTTCCTTAAGGACGCCTTTTTTCTGCCATTCATCTATGAAAGAGGCAGCCCGGGTGTATTTGTTGCCGGTCTCATTGTCTTCAGGGAGGTCCTGCCCGGCATCTATATGAACTATGTTGAACGGGCTTTTAGCAAAAAGGGCCTGCTTTGCCGCCGGGGAAATGACGTCGTAAGGGGGCGCCATGACCTGGGCGGCATCGATCTTTTGGGGATCGTAACAGATCCCCCTGAAAGGGATGACCTCTGCCAAAAGACAGCTATGCTCCTTTTGATTTTTCTCTTTTTTGAAGGTCCCACGCGGTTTTCGGGACCGGAAGGAACCTCAATAATATAACAGTTTTAAATATTATCATTATACTCCGGCGGATTTCAATTGAAAGAGGGCCAAATAAACATTGGTTTTTAGCGTCTTGCCGGCCCGCATGCCACATGCTCGCGGCGTGAAAAAAACTTCGGCTCTTCACCCTCTTTCTTTCTTTTTTAAAACCTGGCGGCGGGCCTTTCCTGTCTTTGCTCAGACGGAGACGAATCGCTCAGGCTTACGGTTTGCACGCGCACCCGCGCTACGCCTTTTTTATAGAAACCGAGTTTTTTTGCCGCGCCCATGCTAAGGTCTATTATCCTTTTGCCCGCTGCCGGGTTTCCCTTTGCCGGGAATGGCCCCCGGTCGTTCACCCTTACTATTATCTGCCGCTCGTTTTCCAGGTTTGTCACCTTCACGTAGCAGGGCAGGGGAAGGTATTTGTGTGCGGCAGACAGCCAGTTTGGGTTGAAGACCTCTCCGTCTGCGGTCATCGCCCCCCTGTTTTGCCTTATGGTCTCGTATCCGTACCAGGAGGCCAGGCCGGTCTGGTCGTACGTCCTGGCCTTTTTAAGGCTCATCGGGCGGTAAGTCCTGCCGTCAACAACGTAGGGTTCGGTCCTGACCCTTCCAAGACGTATGGCCTCCTTGGGCGGCAGGCCGCCGATAGACTTTATCTCGCTGTGGGCCAGCGGCCATTCAAGCGGGGCCTTCACGACATGGAAGGTGAACCTGCCTATCTTGTAAACCGCCACCACGGTGCCCGCGGCCGCCTTGCAGCCTGTCTTCACCGTCCATATGCCACCCTCTACGGCGTCTCTGGTTGCGTAATACGGGGCCTTCACGACTATGCAGGAGTTAAGGATGGCGGCCAGCAAAAAAGCAATGAGCACGCTTATGCGCTTCATGGATTTTTATTTCCTCGCGTTCTAATCTAGCATTTTTTGAAAAGAGCAGTGAGGCGGGCAGCCCAAATAATCCCCTGTGATATAATTTTTGCAATGTACCTGGTGAGCGCCTGCCTTGCCGGTTTCAACACGAGATATGACGGAACGAACTGCCTTGATGAGCGGGTGAGGAAGCTCGTTTCAGACGGGATGGCGCTTCCGGTCTGCCCGGAGCAGCTTGGCGGGCTGCAGACGCCCCGGCCACCGATGGAGTTTTCTCAGCCTGGCGGGGGCGCATCCGTTCTGGACGGCGCGGGGGGAGTGTGCCTGCCGGTGGAAAGGGGCGGCGGCCCGGACTGCGCAGAGGCCTTTAAAACGGCGCTCCTTAAGGGTGCGCGCGAGACCCTGGCGATAGCAAAGGCATACGGGATAGAAAAGGCCATTTTGGAAGACGGCAGCCCCTCGTGCGGGACAGGCCATGTCCATTGCCGGGGACGGAAAGAGCCCGGACGGGGCGTCACCGCCGAACTTCTCTGGCGGGAAGGCATAGAGGTGGCGGGCGTTGATTCCCTACAAGGATGACAATCCGGTATCAATAACCCCGTATGTAACTTATGGAATAATCGGGGCCAACTGTCTGGTCTTCCTCTACGAGCTTTTCTACCCGGGCGGCATTCAGTTGTTCGCCATGAGATACGGGGCCATCCCGGCAAGCCTTGTCACCATGCGGTCCCTCCAGCCTGTAAGCCCCCTGGTCTCCGTTTTCACCTCCATGTTCATCCACGGAGGGGTTTTGCACATCGCGGGCAACATGCTCTACCTTGGCATCTTCGGCAACAACATAGAGGACCAGATGGGACATTTCAGGTTCATCATATTTTACCTTCTGTGCGGCATTGCCGCCGCGTACACCTACGCCCTAACGGCCCCGTCGTCCGTCATGCCCATGATAGGGGCCTCGGGCGCCATATCCGGGGTCCTGGGCGCCTACATCCTTCTTTTCCCGCAGGCGCAGGTCTACACGATCATCTTTCTTGGCATCTTCGTTCAGATAGTAAGGCTGCCCGCGCTTGTGGTGATCGGGTTCTGGGCATTCCTGCAGCTTTTAAACGGGCTTCTTGGCAGCATCACCCTACAGCGCGCGGGCATTGCCTGGTTTGCCCACGTGGGCGGGTTCATCTGCGGACTTATCCTTATAAAATTAATGATGCCAAGGAAAAAAAGAAGGGCCTTCAGATAGATAACGCTGCCTTTCCCGGAACCAGGAGGATCACGTTTTTTTCATCTTTACGCTCTCCTCTATGGACCTCACAATGACAATGCTGATCGCAAGCCAGGCGAAGCCCGCGGCGTACCCTCCAAGTACATCCGTAAGCCAGTGCTCGTCCCAGTATATCCTGCTGGCCCCCACAAGCGCCGTAAGGAGCACGGCAAGGGAAAGGCCGCCCGCCCACAGGAACTTTTTGCCTTTTCCCACGCTTCCTTTCTGCCTTTTTTCGTCCATATGGGCCTCCCAGATTATGTAGACCCAAAA
This sequence comes from Nitrospirota bacterium, assembly GCA_021813765.1. Classification (GTDB taxonomy): domain Bacteria; phylum Nitrospirota; class Thermodesulfovibrionia; order Thermodesulfovibrionales; family JdFR-88; genus JAKAEG01. Next base: position 2,979 of record JAKAJM010000035.1, on the reverse strand, counting down.
TCCGAACAGCAGCATGCTGGTAAAGGCATGGCCGCTTGGAAATTTGACGGTAAACCCAGGCCTGCCCCTGATGCCTATTTTCAGCAGGAACAAAAGAGGCTCCCCAGCGCCGACGGCCAGCACGTAGGCGTAAAGCCGCCACCAGTTCCTCTTCCATAAAAGGAAGACGGCCAGCGCCGCTGCCGCGGCAGCCAACGCGTAAATATCCAGTATGGCCGAGGTCACGGTCATGGCCTTCACAAAGCCCGGGCTCGCGATGCCGCCTATGAAGGCGGACGCCTTCACGTCCAGGCGGTAAAGGAGCCCTTTTTGGGTCTGGTTTTCGATTATCTCGCCAAAGGTATGAAAGGCTATGAATATGGAAGATAGCGCCAGCGTGAGCCTGAGCCCCCACCATTTCCCCGCGTCAAGGCGAGCTTTAAGAAAGCCCCACGTCAAGGGCATTTGGGCCGAAAGCGTTTTGTCCATCCAGCCCAGCCGTTCGATAAGGAAGCGCTTTTTCCTGCGGAAAAGCCGCCAGAGCAGAAAAAGCCCGGCAAGCGCTATGACCGCCAGGATGCCGGCCACGCCGATATAATGCCTTACCTTCTCCCAGCTGTCGCCCACCAGATAGCCGACAAGCGAGTATCCCACCGCCCAGACAAGCCCGCCTGCGGCATTGAAAAAAAGGAACTTGGGGTAGCCCATTTTCGATGTGCCGGCAACAAATGGGGACATCGCCCTGAGCCATGCGGCAAACCTGCCCAGAAAAACGGTCTTGCCGCCGTGCTTTTCAAAAAACCTTTCGGTCTCCGACAGATACTCCTTTTTTAAAAAGAACCTCCCGCCATACCTGGAAATGAGCTTTTGGCCGAATTCCCGCCCTATGATGTAGCCGGTCTGGTCGCCAAGCACCGCGCCAAGTGTGGCCACCAAAAAGACATCTCCCAGGTCCAGCACCCCTTTGGCCGCCAGAAGCCCGGAAATGACCACAATGCTTTCGCCAGGCACAAGGAAACCAAAAAAAAGGGCGGTCTCCAGGTAGGTCATTAAAAAAAGGATGTAATACCCTTCATGGCTGAAATACGGGGAGATGATTTTAAATAGCCCGCCCATCTGCCTATTTCTATACCAGAGAATTACCCCGGTTGTCAAAAAAGCACCGGATGGCAAAAACGCTTAAGAGAGATTTTATTTGAAAAACGGGATAAGAACGCAAAATCAGGCATTATTTCCTATTAAACGCCTAAAAGGCCATTTTTATGTCCTTGCCTGATCCCCCATATTGTTATATATTTTTTAGCACTCACTAAATATGAGTGCTAATAAGAAAAAAGGCGTTACTTGATTTTTAGGCTGAAAGTCAAAAAAACCAGGAAAGGAGAGAAAGCGGATGAAATTCAAGCCTTTGAAGGACAGGGTATTTGTAAGCTATGCCGAGGAGGAGGAAAGGACCAAGGGCGGGCTTTATGTGCCCGACACGGCGAAGGAAAAGCCGCAAAAGGGAAAGGTTGAGGCGGTGGGCTCCGAGGTAAAGGAGCTCAAGGTGGGCGATGCGGTGCTTTTTGACAAGTATTCCGGCTCCAAGGTGAAGATGGATGACAAGGAATACCTCATCATCAAGGAAGAGGACGTGCTCGGGATAGTGGAAGGATAATAGAACGTAAAAAAGCCTTCTGTTTTGTCTGAAAAAATCAAAAAGACAGGATTTAAAACATAAAGGAGGAAATTTAAGTAATGGCAAAGCAACTCTTATTCGATGAGCCTGCAAGGCAGTCCCTTCTTAGGGGCGTGACCATACTGGCCGACGCGGTGAAAGCCACGCTTGGCCCCAAGGGCAGAAACGCGATACTGGACAAGAAGTTCGGCGCCCCCACCATCACGAAAGACGGCGTGACGGTGGCCAAGGAGATAGAGCTCAAGGACCCGTGGGAGAACATGGGAGCGCAGCTCGTGAAGGAAGTGGCCTCGAAGACCTCTGACGCGGCGGGCGACGGCACCACCACCGCCACCGTCCTGGCCTATGCCGTCCTCAGGGAAGGCATAAGGAACGTCGTTGCGGGCGCAAACCCGATGGACATAAAGAGGGGCATCGACAAGGCGGTTGAGACCGTGGTCGATGAGCTCAAAAAACTCTCCAAGCCGGTCGTGGACAAAAAGGAGATCGCCCAGGTAGGCACCATCTCCGCCAACAACGACCCCTCCATAGGCGAGCTCATCGCCGAGGCGATGGACAAGGTCGGCAAGGACGGCGTGATAACGGTGGAAGAGGCCAAGAGCATGGCCACCACGCTGGATGTGGTGGAGGGCATGCAGTTTGACCGCGGCTACATATCCCCGTACTTCATAACGGACCCCGACAGGATGGAGGCGGTCATAGACGACGGCTACATACTCATCCACGACAAGAAGATCTCCAGCATGAAGGACCTGCTTCCCATACTGGAGCAGATAGCCAAGATGGGCAAGCCGCTCATCATAGTGGCGGAAGACGTCGAGGGCGAGGCGCTGGCCACCCTGGTCATAAACAAGCTGCGCGGCACGCTGCAGGTTTGCGCCGTGAAGGCACCCGGCTTTGGCGACAGGAGAAAGGCCATGCTTGAGGACATCGCCATCCTCACCGGCGGGCAGGTGATAGCCGAGGAAGTCGGCCTGAAGCTTGAGAACGTGAAGATAACGGACCTCGGGCGCGCCAGGAAGATAACGGTGGACAAGGAGAACACGACCATAGTCGAGGGCGCAGGCGACACCGCCCAGATACAGGGCAGGGTGAAGCAGATAAAGGCCCAGATAGAGGAGACCACCTCCGACTACGACAGGGAAAAGCTCCAGGAGCGCCTCGCCAAGCTCGTGGGAGGCGTTGCCGTCATCAACGTGGGCGCGGCCACCGAGACCGAGATGAAGGAAAAGAAGGCCCGCGTGGAGGACGCACTCCATGCCACCAGGGCGGCGGTCGAGGAAGGCATCGTGCCCGGCGGAGGCGTGGCGCTGCTGCGCTGC